>JALEQX010000053.1 GCA_022763825.1 Oscillospiraceae bacterium
GTGCGAAATTGACGCTATAAACGGCGTTGTCTGCGCCTACGGCAGAAAGTACAGAGTGCCGACGCCGTATAACGACAAAGTGTGCGAAATCGTTCACGGCATCGAGGACGGAAAATATACATACAGCTTTGAGAATGTGAAGATGTTTGCGTCTCTCGGCAAATAATTAATGATAAATAAAAAGAGAGCCCGTGCGCATTATGACGTGAAAATTCATTTTTTCGCATGAAAAACGCCCGCGCGGAATCACCGGATATTTTTCCCAATCCCGCCCGCTCTTTTTAATCCAAAAACAAAAACGGAGAACGCCCGAAACAAGGCATTCTCCGTTTTTTTGTCGTTTTTTATAGAAATTCAGCGGTGTTTTATGGCACATCGCAGTCCGATATGTTGTACTTCGGCTGTATTTTACCGTGTTATCAGCGTATGATATACACCTTGACCCCGTGGGGCGCAACGCACGCGTTTATTTCGCCGGCGGCAATAAATTCGCTGTCCTCCCACACGTCGGTTACGCTGTATTCGCTCTTTTTTTCGAGGCTTACAAATCCCGGCTTTGCTGTCTCGCCGAGGTCGATTTTGACATTTTTCTCTTTTGACGATTTGTTGAACACGCAGACGGCGATTCTCGAATTTTCAAGCGGTTTTACGAGAATGTCGGCGAGTCCCGTTTTGATTCTCCTGCACTGAACGCCGAGAATATCCTGATTTATCGAAATCATTTTTTTATTCGTAATAATTTTATAAACCGGATTTTCGCTGTCAACTGTGCCGTCCGTTTTTATAAATCTGCGCACGTCGTTGCCGAGTATCAGCGGGGCGCACATCATGCACCACAGCGAAAAATGCGCCCTGTTTTCCTCGTTCGTGAGTCTGCCGTTGCCGACTTCGAGCATGTCGGGGTCGTTCCAGCCTCCGGGGGCGGAGTATTTCCACAATCCGACCGTTCGCTCGTAAATTAATACTATCCACGGCCAAAACGGCTTGATGTCGGGCGTTGTGCGCCACAGATTGCCCGCCGAACGCGCCCATTTCCAGGGCAAATTTTTACCCCATTCGCATATTGAAAATACTATCGGCTTAACCTCCGATGAATTTTTTTCGGCGTAATCCCTCGCCGCGCGCTTTAACTCTTTGCCCATTAACGCATACTGCATTGCGGCGGAGTCTGCGGCGGAGCCTACGGGGTTATAGAATTCGATAATATTTGTACCCTTTTTCAATTTAATATCGTGCTGAACGCGTTTTACCCTGTTGCCCGCGAGATTTTTATCAAAATACAGCCAAATTTCCTCGGAATTGACTTTTGCAATCAGGAACCTGTCGGAGCCTTTTGACTTTCTGACCGTCAGCGACATTACCGCGTCCGAATCAGTCCCGCTTTCGAGCGCAATTTCAAACGAACCGCCGTGCGATGAGAGCGACGTTATATATTCGTAATTATCCTTGTCGCAGTCGCTCATTCTGACTATGCGCGCGCCGCCTTTGAGCGTGCAGTCTGACGGCGAAAATTTTGCGAACGCAGTCTGACCGGGACGTGAGAACTCGACGAACGCAACGTCGGGAGCCTTTTCGGACAGGGGGATGTTGTGACAGAAATCGTATTTGAAATACTCGATTCCCCACTCGGCGAGCGAGTCCGCGTCCTCTCTCTCGTGCGTAAGGCTTCCGGGGTAATCCTCGCAGGTTCTGACACCGTTTGACGAGTACAGACCGAGCTTTAATCCCTTTGAATTCACGTATTCGCTCAGCGCCTTAATGCCCGAGGGGAACGTCGCCTTGTCGCACTGAAGCCTGCCGTTTTCGTCTCTTTCCGAGCTCTGCCAGCAGTCGTCGATATTTACGTATTTGTATCCCGCGCCGAGAAGCCCCGAGTCCTTCATCGCGTCGGCGATCTCTTTTATCAAATCCTCGTTTATCTTCGAGGCAAACAGATTCCAGCTCGACCAGCCCATCGGGGGAGTGAGCGCCGCCGAATTGTCATAACCGCTGACGGATTTCTGCGAAAGAGTCAGCTTGTGCGCCATGCGTTTAATTTCGCACACGGGGCAGATGTGCTTTTTCTTCATGGCGACCGCCGCACCGGTGAGCGAAGCGGTTACGGCCGCCGCCGCTGCTGTTTTTTTATTTATATTTTTCATAATTTATCAGAAGTTCGAGCCGGCATAGCCCCAGTTTGCGTATCCCGAATATTTTACGTATGTTCTGTCCTGCGAAACGCCAAGCTCCTCCTCGATTATACGGCAGAGCTTCGCCGTCATTTTCTCGCTCGCCGACGCGTCGACGTTTCCGAGCAGACTTACGTCAATCATAGCCGAATCCGAGCCGTTATCGCCCGCGAACCACATTTTCCTGTCTCCCTCAATCGAGACCATGAGCCATCTCTCCGTCTTGCCGGGGAAACATTCGATAGCTTTTCCGAACGCTTTTTTTATCGAATCAGCCTGGCTGTCCGATACTTTCGCTGTTGTTTTTAATTCAATATAAGGCATAAAAAGACCTCCTAAACTGTTTTTTATTATTATAATTTATATTTGAATTTTTTTCAATATATTTAGCCGTTCGGCAGTTGCAGGATTCTGTGTTTTTCTGTATTATGAAGAAAAGGAGGCATGTTTCTTATGAAAAAAGTATTTTCATTCTTTTTAAGCTTTGTGATTATTATTTCGTCGCTTTCCGTTTTGTCGTCTGCGAATTACGACGTTACGATTGTTTCGGTTTCGGTTCTTTCGGACTGCGTTTTTCTCGAAAATTTCGACAGTACGGAATCTGCGGATTACGACGGGGAAACGAATTCAATGTCTCAGGCGTATCAGTATTATGATTTATATGACGCCGACCCCGTTTTAACGCTTGAATATTCCGACGGAACGCAGTCGACCTGTTTGCTCTCGTCCGTGCCGTACGAACTGGGCGTTTATCCTGTCATTGAGTCCGACCAGTCGCATTCGAATCCCTGGGGCGCGGGTGAGCACGAGTTTACTTTGATTATAAACGACGTTTCATGTTCGGTCAATGTCGTTATTGAGCCGTGTCCGTACGAGTCTGTTTCAATTGATGATAACGGAGGGCTTTTCATCACTCTTACACACAAGAACGGAAACAAAGAGACGTACGAGGCCGATTCTTTTACCAACAGCTTTATTTCCGAAATCGGCAGCGACGTGGGATACCTTTACACCAAACAGGGGCGTGCGTTCAGATGCGTAGTTAAATATTATACACAGCAGGTCAGCGAAACTCAGCTGATATCAGACAGAACAAGAGATTTTTCGCTTGTTTTCGGCGCGTATGAATCCAATATAATATCGGGCGCGGAGTGGTACGACGATTATTTTAAAAAGACGGAGATTCTCTCGTCCGCCGTGTCGTCCGGACTTGTCAGTTTTGATTCGTCGAATCCGGGCGATGATTACGCCGATATTGCCGCGGCGGCGCTGAACGCGAAGTATTTTAATTCAAACGACCCTGTAAATTCCGGAATTTATGCAAACTACGGCGAACTCACCCTGACGGTTTCCGCAGACGCAGATATTCTCAAAGAAGCTCTGTCCGAATCGTTCGGTATTGACAATCCCGATTTTGAAAAGCTTAAGGATTGTTATGACTCCGCCGGCGGTTTATATGTTTTTAAAAATGATAAATATGACCCGACTCTCGTGCCGGACATTTCTACGAGTAAGAAAACGGATGACGGAACGGTTTATTATTTCGTTATCCTTCACTATCCGACCGAGGGCGGAATTTATCCCGAGATCAGCGATACTTATTATGCGTATTTTAATTCCGACGGCGCGCTTATCCGCATTACGAACAGTAACCCGGACGCCCCCTTTGACGTCCTCGCGGTCAGACCGGGATTCGATTTCGTTTTTATTGACGACGCTTCGTCGATTATATATGTCTCACCCCTGAGTTCACAGATGACCGTCGGAGAGCTGACGAACGCTTTTGACAGATACGTAGATACGAAATGCGATGAAAGCAGTTATGTTTGGAACGGTATGCTCTTTGAATGCGTTACAAGAAGTTATCTCGTCGTCCTTTTCGGCGACCTCGATTCAAACGGCAAAATCACAGCCTCCGATGCAAGGAGCGCACTGAGAATTTCCGCAAAACTTATTTCGCCCGCCGAAACGGCGGTTTATGCGGGCGATTTGAACAAGGACGGCAATGTTTCCGCAAAAGAGGCGCGGGCGATACTCAGATTCGCAGCGAAACTTGACAAAACGCCGGGCGTATAGTCGGACAAATATATTGCTGTATATAATATAGGCAAAATGCCGCTGCGGAAAAATAATAAATTCAATAATCGAATAATAATATAAAACTCATCGAAAAAAAGTTATTTTATTTGCAAAATATTTACCGTAAAATGTTAACATTACACTTTTTTTCCGCTAAAATATGATAGTAAAGTTAAAGATAGATAAATTTTTACTTAAAATTAGGTTTTTCGGAGGTATTTTGCTATGAAACCCGGACGCGTATTATCGTTTCTGATGTCGTTCCTCGCTTCTCTTCAAAGCTCTTAAGTTCCCTTGAGGGATGAGATATGTTTCAAAACGCGTTGGCGGCTGTCCGAAAGGGCGGCCGCCGATGCATTCAACAATAATTTGTCGAGACAAATTATTGTTTTTATACTTGTATTTATTTTCAAAATAATTTATAATTGAAAGATAATAGGGGTTTTTTGCTTGAATGGGAGGATATATTTTATGAAAGTCGTCGACCTGAAAATCGAGAGCGCGAAGGCGAAAAGCGGACTTCCTAAATTTCTGTTTTATCTCGTCCAGTTTACGTGGGGGCTCCCCGTAAATTTAATCGGCGGTATCGTATATTTAATATATTATAAAAAGTGCCGTCACGAGAAGTTCTGCAACAGCTACATCACGTATCTGCCCAAAAACTGGGGCGGATTGTCAACGGGCATGTTCATTTTCATGTGCGAGCACGACGAAAAGTGGACGTACAACACGCGTATTCACGAGTACGGACACACGATACAGTGCCTGCTCTTAGGACCGTTTTACTGGCTGGTCATAGGACTTCCGTCGGCTGTTTGGTGCAATTTCTTTGAGAATTACAGAAAGAAAAACAACGTTTCTTATTACAAGCTCTACTGCGAGTCGTGGGCGAACGCCTGGGGACAGAAATGGAGCGGACTGAAACAGCATTTTGACGATAAAAAAGACTGAGGACTGATTTCGAGTGAGTCGCAGAAAGTGGCAGTTATCACAATTTGATAAGACTCTCGCCGCGCGGATAGCGTATGAGCATTCTCTCGACGAATTCGCCGTGTTGATGCTCATTTCACGCGGTATCACCGACGAAAACGAGATAGTTTCGTTTCTCTCCTCCGACGGTGAATTTTCCGACCCGTTTGATATTAAGGATATGGATAAAGCCGTTGAGGCTGTGAATTCGGCAATAGAAAACGGCGATAAAATCACGGTTTACGGCGACTACGACGCGGACGGCGTTACGGCAACGGCGCTTTTGCTGACTTTTTTACAGCTTTTCGGTGCTGACGCAGACTATTACATCCCGTCGAGAGTCGACGAGGGCTACGGACTTAACACGGAGGCTGTCGATAAACTTAAAGAACGCGGAACCAAGCTGATTATTACCGTAGACAACGGAATAA
Source organism: Oscillospiraceae bacterium (assembly GCA_022763825.1). Taxonomy (GTDB): domain Bacteria; phylum Bacillota; class Clostridia; order Oscillospirales; family Acutalibacteraceae; genus CALACW01. The sequence continues at coordinate 5,648 of JALEQX010000053.1, forward strand.
GCGCCGTTGAGGAAACCGAATATATTAAGTCGCAGGGTATGAATATCGTAATCACCGACCACCATCAGCCCGGTTCGGTTTTGCCCGGCGCGCTCGCCGTCGTCGACCCGCACAGAGCCGACGATACGTGTTCATGTAAGGATTTAGCCGGCGTCGGCGTTGCGTTTATGTTCGCGTCGGCGCTCGGGGGCGGAGACGCCGAGAGCGTGTTTGACGATTTTGCAGACCTCGCCGTTATAGGCACTGTCGCCGATATCGTACCGCTCAGAGGTGAAAACAGACTTCTCGTTTCGAGAGGTCTTAACGTTATAAATAATTCTATGCGCCCGGGCATTATCGCGCTTCGGCGCAGATGCGGTTTTGCCGATAAAGCTCTGACCGCTTCGTCCGTCGCATTCTCGCTTTCGCCGAGAATAAACGCCTCCGGCAGAGTTTCGTCCGCCGAAAACGCGCTGAAACTGCTGATAACCGAGGACGAGGACGAAGCCGAGCGTTTGGCAGGTATTCTCGACGAATGCAACGCCGAACGACAGGATATCGAGTCGGAAATTATCGAATCCGCGGTATCTGTTATAGAGTCCGATTCGTCGTATTTTGCCGACAGGGTTCTGGTCGTTTCCGGCATGGGCTGGCATGCCGGCGTTATCGGAATAGTAGCTTCGCGCCTTGTCGATAAGTACGGCAAACCCGCGATTGTTATCGCCGAGGGAGAGCCCGGAGGTATTGCGAAAGGCTCGTGCAGAAGCGTCGAGGGATTTTCGCTTTTTGAAGCGCTGACGAATGTCAGGGATTTGCTTGTTAAATTCGGAGGTCATAAGCTCGCGGCGGGCTTCTCCGTTGAAAATTCAAAAATCGCCGAATTCAGAAAAGCGATTAACGAATATGCAAATACTTTACCGGAGTTTAATCCTATTTTAAAATTAGACTGTAAACTTAACCCCGCGGGAATCAACGACGCGCTTTTAAATTCGCTCTCGCTTCTCGAGCCGTTCGGCGCGGATAATCCCCAGCCTATTTTCTGTATCAATAATTTAACCGTAACCTCGGTCAAAGCCATCGGCAAGACCGGAGGACATGTGAGTCTGATTCTCGAGCGCGGACGAGTTAAATTCAGGGCGGTATGGTTCGGCGTAAACGAGGATGAATTCCCGTTCTTTATAGGCGAGAGCATCGATATTGCCGCGAATATTGATAAAAACGAATACAGGGGCGAGGTGCGTCCGTCGGTTATGATAAGGTCGGCGAAGCTCTCCGGAGTCGACGACGACGAATTGTTCAGGGGCTTTTCCGTTTACAGACGAGTGAAATATTCTAAAGAAATTCCGGATAAAATAAAAGAAACCGCCTGTCCGGACAGAAAGACGGCGGCGCTCGTTTTCAGATTCGTTAAAAAAGGAACCGCCCGCGTCGGGGGCGAGGAGGAAATTACCGTACGTCTCGGTCTTGCATCGTTCGACGTGTGCAAGGTTCACATTGCGCTCGACGCTTTAATTGAGACGGGCGTTATAAAAATCGAAAACGGGTATTACCGTACGACGGACGTGGCGGATAAGGTCGCGCTTTCGTCGGCTGAAATACTTAAAAAACTCGGTTATTCCGAACAGAGAGGGTGAAAAAGCATGTCCGAACATGAAAAACAGGTCGGAAAAGAATTATATTCAAAATTAAGAGAAAAAATGAAGGATTCGTTTTCGGGCGAAGATATGGCGGTTATCGACAAGGCGTTCAACGTAGCGAACGAGGCGCACGGCAATCAATTAAGAAAATCGGGCGAGCCGTATATTATTCACCCGATAGCCGTTGCGGAAATTCTTTTCGACGAGCTCGGAATGGATATGCCGTCAATTTCCGCCGCGCTTCTTCACGACGTCGTTGAGGATACGAATTATACGATAGAGGAGATAAGCGGTCTTTTCGGCTCGGAAATCGCTCTGCTCGTCGACGGCGTTACGAAAATCAACCGTATGCAAATTTCTTCAAAAGAGGAACAGCAGGCGGAGAATCTGAGAAAAATGCTCATAGCAATGAGCAAGGATATACGAGTTATAATCATTAAATTAGCCGACCGCGTTCATAATATAAGAACGCTTAAATACGTTCCCGAGCAGAAGCGCAGACTGACGGCGAAAGAAACGCTCGAAATTTACGCGCCGATAGCTCACAGACTCGGTATCAGGGCGTTCAAGGAGGAGCTTGAGGACTTGTCGATAAGCTACCTCGACCCCGTCGCATACGCGGATATAGAGAAACGTCTTGCCGAGCAGGAACCGCAGAGAAAGGAATATCTTGACGATATAAAGAAAAAGATAACCGAGCGCGTCCATGAGACGGTAAAGGACGCGAAAATCGACGGACGAATTAAATCCGTTCACGGAATATACCGTAAAATGTATCTGCACAATAAGAGTTTTGACGAAATTTACGACATTTACGCCGTTCGAATTATCGTCGACACCGTCATTGACTGCTATAACTGTCTGGGAATCGTCCATGACATGTATCGCTCCGTCCCCGGCAGGTTCAAGGATTATATTTCGACCCCGAAGCCGAACATGTACCAGTCGCTTCATACGACGCTTATAGGCAAGGAGGGCGTGCCGTTCGAGGTTCAGATAAGAACGTGGGAAATGCATAGAAACGCCGAATACGGTATCGCCGCGCACTGGAAATACAAACTCGGCAGAAGCGACAAAGACGTTGACAATCGTCTTGTATGGATTAGACAAATGCTCGAAAGTCAGCAGGAATCCGACAATCCGCAGGATATTGTTCAGGATATAAAGAGCGACCTCGTACCCGAGGAAGTGTTTGTATTAACCCCCAAGGGAACGGTTATCTGTCTGCCTGCGGGCTCAACGGTCATAGACTTTGCATACGCCATTCACTCCGCCGTCGGAAATAAGATGACCGGCGCGAAGGTAAACGGCAGAATCGTGCCGATTGACTACGTCGTTCAGACGGGCGAAATTGTAGAGATAATCACGTCGTCTCAGCAGGGCAAGGGCCCGAGCAGGGACTGGCTTAATATAGTTAAAACGAGCGGAGCAAGAACGAAGATACGTTCGTGGTTTAAGAAAGAACGCAGAGACGAAAATATCGCCGAGGGTAAGCAGGAATTCGACAAGGAGCTTAGAAGAAATAAGATACGCCTTGACGACGAGAAGCTTCAGGAGCTTTTGCAGACGCTTACCGAGAAACAGCATTTGAATTCGATACCCGATTTCTACGCGGCGATAGGCTACGGCGGTATAACGCTCAGTAAATTGATTCCGCAGATAAGGGACGAGGCTTCGAAATTACAGACGGTCGAAACGCTCTCTGTCCCCGAAATTAATCTTAAAACAGAGCCGACTTCAAGCCCCGACGGCGTTATCGTCGACGGAATCGACAACTGCCTTGTAAAACTCTCGAAATGCTGCAGCCCGATACCCGGGGATAATATAATCGGATTCATAACGCGCGGACACGGCGTTTCCGTTCATAAGCGCGACTGCCCGAACGTTCCCGTCGACCTTGCCTCATCGCCCGACTCGGCGAGATGGATAAGCGTACGCTGGGCAAAGCTTCCGACGGCGGGATTCACCGCGTCGCTTACGGTTACGAGTCTTGACAGAATGAGCCTTATCGCGGATATCACGATGGCGCTGTCGAACATGCGCATAATGATTCACAGCATGAACACGAGAACGCTCAAGGATTCCACCGCGCTCGTTTATTTGAATATTTCGGTGAATTCGACGGAGCATCTTAATTCCGTCGTTGCGAGACTTAAAAAAGTCGACGGCGTGCTCGACGTAACGAGAGCGAATATTTAGAAGCGGTCAGCGGACAGATTAATTATTCGCCGCCCAAACATTTTACACATTAAAGGATAAATTCACTATGAAAGCTGTAATTCAAAGAGTAAAATCCGCGTCCGTCGCGGTAAACGGTGAGACAGTCGGCAGTATCGGCGAGGGCTATATGATTCTGCTGGGCGTTGTCGAGGGCGACGAAAAGAAGCACGCCGAAATCACGGCGAAAAAGACGGCGTCGCTTCGCATTTTTACCGACGAGGACGATAAGATGAATAAGTCGATTCTTGACATCGGCGGTGAGATCCTCGTTGTCTCGCAGTTTACGCTGTGCGCCGACGTTAAAAAGGGCAACCGCCCGTCGTTCATAAATTCCGCAAAGCCCGAGACGGCGAATGAATTATACGAATACTTCATGCAGTGCCTTAAAGACAACGGCGTAAAAAAGGTCGAGCACGGAATTTTCGGCGAACACATGGAGGTTTCGCTCGTAAACAACGGCCCTGTTACCATACTGTACGATACGGATATCTGGAACGTGTAATATATGGATAATGTAATTGTAAAGACAATGCCCCTGGGCGCGCTCGGCGCGAACTGCTATATCGTCACCGACGTTTTAAGCGGGGAGTGCGCCGTTATCGACCCGGGTGATTATACCCCGGAACTCGAAAACGCACTTAGGGACAAAAGAATTCGTAAATTAAAATACATTCTCTTAACCCACGGTCATTTTGACCACATTTCGGGCGTTCCCTCGCTTAAAGAGAAGCACCCCGGGATGAAAATCTGTATAAGCGCCCTTGACGAAGCGTGCTTAAACGACCCGAAAATGAGCCTTGCCGACGGATTCGCCCCCGGTTCGTTCAGAGCCGGCGCGAAGGCTGACATTGTCCTTCACGACGGCGATAAATTACATTTGGGTCAGAATGAAATCGAAGTGATAAGTACGCCCGGTCACTCGCGCGGCGGGGTTACGTACAAATTAGGCGATATTTTATTTACGGGCGATACGCTCTTCAGATTCACCTACGGGCGTTCCGACTTTTTCGGCGGAAGTCCCGCAGACCTTGAGCGTTCGATATACCGCCTGTTCGCGCTCGAGGGCGACTATACCGTTTACCCCGGGCACAATATAAGCACGACTCTTTCATACGAGCGTGAACATAACAGAATTTTAAGAGGAATAAGATAAATGCGTCTCGTACTCATAAACTTTCCGTTCAGATACGAAACGGAGAATATAATCAGAATATTTTTTCCGTTTGAAAAACTCGAATATTCGGATTCAAATTCCGGTTCGGGTTCATTCGCCGAACTTAAAACCGATGAAAACAACGTTTTGAGCGTTCGAATCAACATAAACGGCAGTGAGTACGAACGGAAATATTCCGTCCCCTCGCCCGATGATAAGGAAACGGAGCGTCTCGGCGCGCTGGGCGTTTATGAAATTTTAAGCGAATATACGAACTACACTCCGCCGTGGGGAATACTTACGGGAGTCCGTCCGTCGAAGCTGATGAGAAGCCTTATCGCCGGCTCGGGTGAAGACGGCGCGAGAGATTACTTTGAAAATAAATTAGTCGTTTCAAGCGAAAAAACGTCGCTTGCCATGGAAGTCGCACGTGCCGAGGACAGGATTATCTCTCTTTCAAACGATAATTCGTATTCTCTTTACGTCTCGATTCCGTTCTGCCCGACGAGGTGCAGTTACTGCTCGTTCGTCTCGCACTCGATAGCGCAGGCGAAGAAGCTTATCCCCGATTACGTCAGATTATTGTGTAAGGAGCTCGAGCTGACGAGCAGAATCGCATACGAACTCGGACTCAAACTCGAAACGATATATTTCGGCGGAGGAACTCCGACGTCGCTGTCAAGCGAAGATTTAAAGGCGATAACCGACTCGGTAAAAGCGAATTTCGACATAAAAAACGCACGCGAATACACCGTCGAGGCAGGACGTCCCGACACCCTCGACGAGGATAAATTAAGAGTGTTAAAAAACGCGGGGGTCGGCAGAATCAGCGTAAATCCGCAGACGTTCGTCGATTCCGTATTGAAAAATATAGGCAGAGCGCACACGTCGGACGATACCGTCAGGGCGTTTATGAAAGCGCGTGAAGTCGGATTTGACAATATTAATATGGATTTAATCGCGGGACTTCCCGGTGACAATCCCGATACGTTCGAGATGAGCGTTAACAAGGCTATTGAATTGTCTGCCGAGAATATAACCGTTCACACGCTCGCATTAAAACGCGCGTCGTCGCTCGTCACCGAGGGTCATATCGATTCGGTCTCAAGAGACACCGTCGAAATGCTCTCGCGCTCATCAAAAAATTTAAGAAACGCCGGCTACGCCCCGTACTACATGTACCGTCAGAGCAAATGCGTCGGCAATAACGAAAATGTAGGCTACGGCAAGCATGATAAAGAGTGTTTGTACAATATATATATGATGGAGGAAGTTCATACCGTCCTCGCTTCGGGCGCGGGCGCGGTCACAAAGCTGAAAGACCCCGGTTCAAACAACGTCGAACGCATTTTTAACTTTAAATATCCGTACGAATACATAAGCCGTTTCGACGAAGTGAACGACCGCAAAAAGAGAATTTCCGAATTTTATAAAAACGAAAGGACGGATGTAAATGGCTGAATCCGTTAAAGGCAGAAAAAAACAAAATCTGCTCGGCGGCGCGATGTGGCTTGTTCTGTCGATGGTAATAGTCAAAGTCATAGGCGCGGTTTACAAAATCCCGCTTACGAGCATTTTAGGTCCCGTCGGCAAGAGCTATTATTCCACGGCTTACAATCTCTTTATCCCCGTTTACTCCATAGCGCTGGCAGGTCTGCCCGTTGCTATTTCGAAAACAGTATCGCACTACGTTGCGCTCGAAAGGTACCGCGACGTACGAAACGTATTGAAAGCGTCAAAGCGCGTTTTTCTCGTTACCGGAATAATCGGCACCGCCGTAATTCTCGCAATGGCGTACCCGTACGTTCTCTCTATTAATAATTTTAACGCCGTATACGCAATAATCGTTATCGCGCCGTCTGTATTCTTCTGCTGTCTGATGTCGGCGTACAGGGGCTATTACAACGGACTTAAAAACATGATTCCGACCGCGACGAGCGAAGTTCTGGAGGCTCTCGGCAAACTCGTGTTCGGACTTGCGTTTTCAAAACTCATAATTGCCGCCGCGTTACAGAACGCAGTCCCCGGAGGTACGGTTTTCGGACTTCTCGTAACGGAGTCGACGACTCACGAGGAGATAATGAGCGCAATTTACCCGTTTGCCGCCGCCGGCGGTATCGGAGGCGTTACGATAGGCACCGTAATGTCAACGCTCTTCTTAATGATAAGACATAAATTAAAGGGCGACAGCATTACTCATTCGGAACTTGAACATTCGCCCGCTCCGTCGAATGTTAAGGCGATTGCGAAGGAACTTCTTGCAATTTCGATTCCGATAGTCGCAAGTACGCTTATATTCAATTTAATTAATATAATAGACTCGTGGTCGATTCAAAACAGACTTGCGTATCTTATTACCGAGCACGGCGGCGTTATTCAGTCGATGTACGGCGCGTCCCTTGCAAATACCGTCCGCGACGACTGGAAAAACTACCTCTACGGCGCGTATGAAACGGCGGTCGACTTTAAAAATATGATTCCGACCCTTACTCTCACGCTCGGAGTCAGCGCGATTCCCGTTCTGTCGGAAGCGTGGACGCTTAAGAGAAAGCACGAAATCAAATCCTCGATTGAGTCGGTTATCAGGGTGTGCATGATGATAGCTCTGCCCGCGGGATTCGGCATGGCGGTTCTCTCGAAACAGATTCTGAACATTCTCTATTTTTCCTCGCCCGAAACGCTCTCCGCCGTTCCCATTTCGTCAAAGGTTATGTTCTGGTACGGCGTTACGATTTGTTTCATGGCGGTTTCCCAGCCCCTTACCTACATGCTCCAGGCGATAGGCAAGACGAAAATCACCGTTATTTCCGTCGCAATAGGCGCTGTGCTTAAGGTTGTTTTGAATTTTGCGTTCATCTCGATTCCCGAAATAAATATTTACGGCGCTGTAATCGGCACCGTCGTGTGCTACTTTGTAACGTGCGTTATAAATCTTATCGCGCTTATTAAGTACTGCAACGTTAAGATTAACTTTGTATCGACGTTTATTAAGCCCCTTATCTGCTCGCTGATGTGCGCCGCCGCGGCATGGTCGGGCGCGGGACTTTCAGAGAGGGTTCTCTCGTCTCGTTTTGCGTCCGAGGGACTGATGTCCGCTTCAAACGTTTCGGCTGTTATTTCCATCGTTATCGCGGTCGTCGTTTACGCTCTCGCGCTCCTTTTCTCGCGTTCTATATCCGAAGAGGACGTAAAGATGATGCCAAAGGGTGAAAAAATCTGTAAAGTACTTGCAAAATTTAATTTTATAGGTTAAAATAATATTTCGCGGGAGTTTGTAGAAATGGCTGTTGATTTTTTATTTAAAGATAAGTATAATATAAACGATCTTATTGAAATAGTGCGGATTCTGCGCGCTCCGGGCGGATGTCCGTGGGATATTAAGCAGACCCACGCTTCGATTAAAAAGGATTTTATCGAGGAGACGTACGAGGTCGTCGAGGCTATTAATAAGGATGACAAAACGCTTTTGTGCGAGGAGCTGGGCGACGTGCTTTTGCAGGTTGCGTTTCATTCGGACATCGAGCGCGAAAACGGTACGTTTGATTTTGACGACGTTGCCGACGGCATCTGCAAAAAGCTGATTATCCGTCACCCGCACGTTTTCGGCGACGTTAAAGCCGACACGGCGGACGAGGTTCTCAGTAACTGGGACGAGATTAAACGCCGTACGAAACGTCAGAAATCCGTCGCGGAGTCGATTGATTCGATTCCCCGGGAGCTTCCCGCGTTAATGCGCGCTTCTAAAATTCAGTCGAGAGCCGCCAAAACGGGCTTTGACTTTGACTCGACAGACGGCGCGTTCGATAAGATAACAGAGGAAGCCGCGGAGCTTAAAGAGGCTATTGCCTCGGGCGATAAGGCGAAAATTTCGGACGAACTCGGAGATTTGCTTTTCGCCGCCGTCAATGTCGCGAGATTTACGGGCGTTGAGGCGGAGGAGTCGCTCACTGCGTCCTCGGACAAGTTTTCCTCCCGTTTTAAAATAACGGAGGAACTCGCAAAGCAAAGAAATATCGATATGAAATCGGCTTCAATTGAGGAACTTGACGTTCTTTGGGACGAAGCTAAGAAATTAACCAAATAAAGCGTAAGCTTTGGATATAAAAAATTAGGAGGATAAATCAATGAATAAGTCAGAACTTATCTCTGCCGTTGCGGCTAAAGCCGAGATTTCCAAGAAAGACGCAGAGAAGGCGGTTAACGCCGTATTCGCAGGTATTTCCGATTCTCTTGCTTCGGGCGAGGGCGTTCAGATCATCGGCTTCGGTTCATTTGAGGTACGCGACAGAGCGGCTAAAGAGTGCCGTAACCCCAGAACGGGCGAGACCGTCGCAGTTCCCGCAACAAAGGTTCCCGCATTCAAAGCAGGCTCCGCTCTTAAAAAAGCAGTTGCAAAATAATTAAGGGATTCATCCCGAGAACCGGAAGAGCCGATTGATTGCTTCTTCCGGTTTTGTTTTTATCAAAAGTAAAATAACGGACTTGTTTATTTTTATTATTAATTTACAATCGTTCAAGAATAGTTTAAGTTTAAAATTTAAAATAGAAAGCGGTGAATGAAAATGAGACTTGACAAATATTTAAAGGTGTCAAGACTTGTAAAACGCAGAACGGTGGCAAACGAGCTTTGCGACGCAAAGCATGTAGACGTTAACGGCAAGAGCGTACGCGCTTCGTATGACGTTAAAACAGGCGATATTATCGAGATTCGCATGGGCTCGAATCTTACTAAGGTCAGAGTCGAGAACATCAACGAATACGCGACTAAGGAAAATGCTTCGTCAATGTACACCGTTTTGTAATATACGGGCTTAATCCCGTGCAGAGCAGGTGAAAAATATGAAGATATTATCAATCGGAAACGGACTCTCAAGATGCGCGCACAGATATCTGCCTAAAATTGCGAAGTGCAGCGGCATAAGCATGATTCTCGCAAACCTCTATGCCGAGCACTGCTCGCTTGCGGATTATGCAGACGGTATGAATTCGGATAAGGGGACATATATCTTTGAGTATTACGACGAAGGCTACGTTAAGTTAAACGAAATCGAGAATTTTACGCTCGACCGCGCTCTCGGCTGGGAGGACTGGGACGTAATAACGCTTCAGCAGTCCGCGGCTCTCTCGGGCAGAGCGGACACCTATGCGCCGTATGACAACGAGCTTTGTAAGCATATCAGGGAAAAATGCCCCGGTGCGAAAATTCTTTTGCACGAAACATGGGCTTATGACTCCCTTTATACGGGTGACGAATTCGATTTTTATAACAGGGACTGTAACAAAATGCAGTCCCAAATCAGAAACGCTTACGAAAAATCGGCAAAGGAGTGCTCCGCCGACGGAATTATCCCCGCAGGCGAGGCGTTCGCAGTCGAACGCGAAAAATACAACGAACCTCTTACGGGCGACGGAATTCACGGAAACAGGGCGGGCGATTTTATCGCGGGCGCCGTGTGGTACTGCATTCTTACAGGCAATGATATCAGAAAAAACACGTACCGTCTGCCGTTTGTCGATAAGGAGCTGACTGTACGTCTTAAAAACACGGCGTATGAAGTCTGCGAAGGAGCGCATTCGTAATGGATTCCGATTTTTATCATAATAATAATTCAGAAAACGGCGGGTCTTATTTCGGTTCGGATTTTAACAATCGGAATGAACCTCAGCCCGAACGCGTCGAAGCACAGTTCCAGGGCAACGGCTTTTCGTCCTTTACGCCCGAACCGCCGTCTCCGCCCGTTGTTTCAAAACAGAAAAAGAACGGTTCCTTAAAATTAAAAATTCTGATTCCCGTCATGTGCATAGTTTGCGCGCTCATCGGCGGAGTTTGCGGCGGACTTACCGTCGCTCATTTTAAAACGGAGAAAAAAACTCCCGAGACAACACAGTCCGGTACGGCGAATCTGCCGGCTGAGGACGAGAGCCGGAAAAATATAGAGTCGCTTTATTCTAAGGACGACGAGAATTTAAACTCCGTAAACTCCGGCGAGGGCACGGCGGTAAAAAGCGATTCGTCCGACGGGAGCGAAGCTGTTTTAAGCGCGAAGGAAGTTTATAAAAACTGCGTAAACTCCGTCGTTTACGTCGAAACCTCGGGAGCATCGGCGGGACTTTATCAGTCGTCGGCAACCTCGTCGGGCTCGGGATTTATAGTCACCGACAGCGGATATATCGTTACGAATTATCACGTCGTCGAGGGCGGAAAGAGTTATAAGGTCACGACTTATAATAATAAGGAATACGACGCAAAACTCATAGGTTACGAGGAGAGCAACGACATCGCCGTATTGAAAATCGAGGGCGATTCGTTCCAAAGCGTCAGGTACGGCAACTCTTCGTCGATAAGCGTCGGCGATAACGTTTATGTTATAGGCAACCCGCTCGGCGATTTGACATATACGCTCACCTCGGGCGTTGTCAGCGCACTCAACAGGCTTATCAAAAGCGACGACGGCTCGCTTATAAATATGTTCCAGACCGACGCCGCCGTAAACTCGGGCAACTCGGGCGGTCCGGTATTCGATTCGACCGGAAGCGTCGTCGGCATTGCGACCGCAAAATACGCCTCAAGTTCAATTGAGGGACTGAGCTTCTGCATTCCGATAAACGACGTGCGCAGCATGATTGACGATATTATTAATCAGGGCTATGTATCGGGCAAGGCTTCGCTCGGCGTTTCGGTTTACGACGCGGGTTACAGAAACTACTCGTACTTCTCGTTCTACACGTCCTCGACAGCGGGCGCGAAGGTAATGGCTGTCGGAAACGGCACCGCCGCGCAGAAAGCCGGTATCAAGGAGAACGATACGATAGTTGCAATTGACGGATATACGGTAGACTCGGTTTCAACGCTGAAAACGTATCTTACAGCGTTCAAAGCGGGCGATACGGTAAAAATCACCGTCAGCAGAAACGGCGCAAAATCGGATATCACCGTCACTCTGGACGAATATTCTCCCCGGTCGGCAAGAACGAATTATTCGAACGTGTATGATTTGTAATTGAATATAAAAATCCCCGATTTGTCAACACCGGCAAATCGGGGATTTTGTTATATATGCGTTGAAGTGCGACGCATACAATTTATATATTATTTATTTTTAGAGACGTTTTTCTTAACGATTTTGACCGCGCGTTTTGCTGCGTAGGGTAAAATATATTTAAATTTATCCTCTGCGACGGTCATTTTGCTCGCCTCGGGCATATCCCTGTGAAGCGAAATTGCGTCGAATTTACATTTTGTCGTGCATATTCCGCAGCCGATACAGCGGTTTTGGTCTGCGACGGTGACGCCGCAGCCCAGGCATCTTGCAGTCTCGATTTTTACCTGCTCCTCGGTGAGCGTGCCGTGCGCGTCCTTAAACGGATTCTTTGAATTTTCCTCATCCGGGGCGTACTGTCTGCCCGCCGTGTCGTACGAACCGAGGCTTATGTCGTCCTTGTTAAGGGCGATAAATTCGCGTCTGTTTCTGCCTATTGTCATGTGACCGTGCTGAACGAAACGGTGGAGCGACTCCGCCGCCTCGTGACCTGCCGCGATAGCGTCGATTGCGAATTTCGGACCCGTGTAAACGTCGCCGCCGACGAAAATATCGTCCGTTTTCGTCTGATAGGTAAGCGAATCGGCTTTCGGGTAATTGCCGTGTACGAATTCGATATTCTCATTCTCAATGAGCGAACCCCATTCGATCGCCTGACCGATTGCGAATATAACCTTGGAAGCGGGTACGATTATCGTCTCGCTGTCGTCGAATTTGGGCGCGAATTTATGATTTTCGTCGAATACGCTTATACATTTTCTGAATTTAACGCCCGTCGCCCTGTCGTTTTGGACGATAACCTCAACAGGTCCCCAGCCGGATTTAATTTCAACTCCGTCTTCCTCGGCTTCGGCGATTTCCTCTTTCGAAGCGGGCATCTCATTGCGCTGTTCGAGGCTTAACATCGTTACTTTTTTCGCTCCGCTTCTCGCGCTGACGCGCGCAGCGTCGATTGCGACGTTACCTCCGCCGACAACAACCGTCTCGTCGGAGAATTTAACTTCGCCCGTGTTCGCGTGCTTTAAAAATTCGACAGCCGTCGTAACGCCCTCGGACTTTTCGTTTGCAATGCCGGGGTATCTTCCTCCCTGACAGCCGATTGCGATATAGAACGCCTTATAGCCCTGTTTTCTCAGTTCGTCGATGGTAATATCTTTTCCGACTTCGGTCGAACATTTAATTTCGACGCCCATCTCTTTCATAATATCGATTTCGGCGTTTATAACGTCCTTTTCGAGCTTATACGACGGAATTCCGTATGTGAGCATACCGCCGGGTTTCTCATTCTTTTCGAATACCGTGGGATAGTAGCCCATCTGCGCGAGATAGAAAGCCGCCGAAAGTCCCGCGGGCCCCGCGCCGATAATTGCAATCTTTTCTTTCCATCTGCCTACGTTGGAAGCAACTACGATTTCGGGTATGTAGCGGTGCTCGTCGGTTAAATCCCTTGAAGCTATGAATTTCTTGACTGCGTCGATCGAAACGGCTTCGTCGACCGTACCTCTCGTGCACGCCTCCTCACAGCGTCTGTTGCAGATTCTTCCGCAGACTGCGGGGAACGGATTTTCTTTCTTTATAAGAGCGAGAGCTTCTTTATACTTGCCCTGCGCCGCCTTTTTGAGATAGCCCTGTACGGCTATGTGCGCGGGACATGCCGTTTTGCACGGAGCGGTGCCCGTGTTGTGGCAGTTGATTCTGTTTTTGTCTCTGTAATTCTCGTCCCACTTGTCCTTGCCCCACTTGTTGTCGTCGGGGAGGGGCTGTTTCGGGTATTTTACATTGCTGCCGTCCTTTTTACAAAGCTTCTGTCCGAGCTTGAGCGCGCCCGCGGGGCAGTACTCGACGCATTGACCGCACGCCACGCATTTCGACTTGTCGACGTGCGCCCTGTAAGCCGAAGCCGACATGTTGGGGGTGTTGAAAAGCTGGCTCGTACGAAGCGCGTTGCATATTTTGACGTTGCAGTTGCATATTGCGAATATTTTATTCTCACCGTCGATATTCGTTACCTGATGAACGAATCCGTTATCCTCGGCTCTTCTTAAAATATCCATTGCCTCTTCGTATGTAATAGAATGCCCCCTGCCCGTTTCGGCGCAGTAGTCCGCCATGTCGCCCACGCCTATGCACCAGTCGCGGTAATCGTCGGCGCATCCCTCGTCAAGCTGTTTTCTGCCGTAACGGCACGAACAAATCGAAGCTCCGAGGTGACCCTCGTATTTTTTTAGCCAATATGACAAATGCTCGATATCCATGGTCGTGTTCTCCATGGATATCGCCTGTTCAACGGGAATTACGTGCATGCCGATACCCGCGCCTCCGGGCGGAACCATAGCGGTGACCTTTTCGAGCGGGAGGAACGTCATGCGTTCAAAGAACATTGCAAGCTCGGGGTGTCTGTCCATGAGAGCGGTGTTCATGTTCGTATACTCTGCGGAGCCGGGGACAAACAGCGGAACCCAGTAATTTCTCGCCTGTTTGTTTCTCGGCGCGCCGGGGATAGGACCGTCCTTTGTGTAGCGGTCGCCGTAATCGTATTCGAGCATTCCGAAAACGGACAGCATGTCCATGATTCTGTCGGCGGTCTTGTTATCCATATTCGCTTTTTGACACATTTTAATCATGTCGGAATACGGATATTTCTTCCTCGTTTTCATCTGAATGAGCAAATCGAGCGAATAATCTTTATCCTGCTTGCTCATCTCGTCCTCGAAAATGCACGCGAGTCCCCAGTATTCGGGATCTTCGACCTTTACACCCTTTAATTTTCCGTCGGCTCTGTCCGTAACTCCCTGTACGAATTTTAAAAGCCTCTTGTCGGGGTTCTTGTCGTGCATATGCTTGGGGACGTATTTACTGCTCATTTCGGGCATATTTTTTTCGCTCCTCTCTTTTTGTGTACTCCGTATTGTCTGTAAATTTACAAGCATTACGAAGCGCCGTTATCTTTGTCTTCTACTTCTATTTCTTTAATATTGATTTCGTTTCCCGTTACGAGATACGTTTTTTCGCTTTTGCAGTAAGGGCAGATTCTGCCGAATTCGACCGTCGGATATTCTTTTTTACAATCTTCGCAGTACGTCACGGCTTTGATAATTTCTATATCGAGTTCGCAGTCCTTCAGATATTGCGTTCGTTTCCTGTTCCAGTTCCACACGTCGGTAAGATAATCGGGAATGACCGTCGAAACCTCGCCGACCTCGAGCGTGACCCGGCTCACGGCTTTGACGTTATTCTCTATTGCGATTTTCTCCACGCTGTCGGAAATGTGAAACGCTATGCCCAGCTCGTGCATTATTTTTTAATCTCCGAAACTTTTTCTTTTATAAACTCTGCAAGCTCGACTATGCCTTCGCCAGTTTTGGCGGAAATGAAGAATAATTTAATATCGGGGTTCCTCATTTTAGCGTACTCCTCGACTTTCTTTACGTCGAAATCGAAATAGGGGAGAACGTCGGTTTTGTTAATAACGCAGACGTTCGAAACCTCGAATACGAGCGGGTATTTCAGCGGTTTGTCGTGACCCTCGGGAACAGAGAGTATCATCATGTTGAGCATGGCTCCCGTGTCGAATTCTGCGGGGCAGACGAGGTTGCCGACGTTTTCGAGTATAACGAGGTCGAGTCCGTCCGCGCCCAGCTCGTTTACGCCCTGTCTCGTCATCTGTGCGTCGAGGTGGCACATTCCGCCGGTGTGAAGCTGAATGACCTTCGCGCCCGTTTTCGAAATCGTTTCGGCGTCGACCGACGAGTCGATATCGGCCTCCATAACTCCGACCTTAAGTGACTTGGAAAGTTCGGGTATTAATTTTGTAAGAGTCGTCGTTTTTCCCGCGCCGGGGGACGACATTAAATTTATTAAATATGTTCCCTTTTCTTTAAGCGAATTTCTGAGAATTTCGGCATCCTTGTTGTTGTCCTCGAAAATGCTCTGTTTAACTTCTATAACTCTGAATTTGTCCATTTTAAATTCCTCCGTTATTAATTATATTGTGTATTTATAAATTTTTCAATAAACAATTGAAGTAAAACCGCCGATTTTATGCGTATTACTTGACTTTTTTTATTATGGATGTTAAGATTTTTAATGTGAAAAATTGTCGGAGGCGGTCGTGTGAAGAAAAAGAAAATTACCGCCGTCGTCTGCGCCGTTCTGGCTCTTGCGGTCGTTTCGGGCGCGCTTATATATGAAAGCAACGTATCGCTCGATATTGATAAATTTACCGTCTCGTCGCCCGATATTCCGAGTAAATTCGATTCGTACAGTATCGTTCAGCTGTCGGATATCCACAACGCCGATTATAAGAAATTCAGAGAGGATTTTTTTGAAAGCGTAAAATCCTGCGATCCCGACGTTATTTTTATAACGGGAGATATCGTTTCGTCCTACCCGCCGTCGTGCGGAAATTCGATTGAAATTATATCGCGTCTTGCTGAGCTTTGCGACGTTTATTTCGTCAGCGGAAACCACGAAGCTAGGGAATCGGAGCAGTATGAAAAAATGCGGGAAGCGTTCGAATTATACGGCGTTAAGGAGCTTGAAAACGAGTCGGTTTTCTTAGAAAAAGACGGCGCAAAAATAAATCTTATAGGAATTATCGACCCCGAGCTTTTCGGAGATATGGACAAACGCCGCGCGCTTATCGAGCGAACCATGACGGGGCTTGTAAGAGACGATATGTACAACATAATGCTGTTTCACCGCTCCGAGTATTTTGACGAAATATGCCGTTCCGGCGTTCAGCTTGCGTTCACCGGTCACGCGCACGGCGGGCAGTTCATTCTCCCGTTCATCGGCGGGCTCGTCGCTCCGGGGCAGGGCTTTTTCCCCGAGTACACCGAGGGGATATATGCTTCGGGCGGTACTCAAATGGTTGTAAGCCGAGGAATCGGGCAGAGTGTTTTCCCGTTCAGAATAAATAATTCGCCCGAGATAGTCTCGGTTACGTTAAAAAGCGAAAAAAATTAACGGAAGTGTTTTATTAAATGATAATCGATAACTTAAAAAATGCGGACAGATATTACTCCGCTCATGAGGGATTTAAAGAGGCGTTCGAATTTTTAAAGAACGCAAAGAACGTTGAGGACGGAAACTACGAATTGGTTCCGGGGCTTGTTAAGGTCAATATCAATACATATACGAATAAGCCGGTTGACGAGTGCAAATACGAGGCTCACGCAAAGATGATAGACATCCAGTGCGTTATCGACGGCGCGGAGCGAATTGACCTCGTGAATGAAAACGATACCCGCAAAATGGAGATTATAACCGACGAATACGAGAAAAGCGACATCGCGTTTTTAAAGAATACGGACGCGGACGTTTCTTTTGTTTACAAAGAGGGCGATTTTGCCGTTATATATCCGTATGAAGCGCATCAGCCGTGCGTTGCACCCGACTTAAAAAACGGCGTAAAGGTAAGAAAAGCCGTAGTTAAGATTAAGTATTGATATGGATAAGAAGATAAGCGAATTTATCGACTCTAAAAGGGACGATATCATAAACGACATACGCGCTCTCGTAAGAATTGCAAGCGTCAGAAGCGACGCTTCGGACGGCTGCCCGTTCGGCGAAAAATGCGCCGAGGCGTTAAAAGAGGGCACGGCGATACTCAAAAAACTAAACCTCGACAATGAAAACGTTGACAACTACGTTATAACGGCCTCTCTTAATAATAACGAGACGAAGCTCGGCGTTCTTGCTCACCTCGACGTTGTCGAAGCGGGTGACGGCTGGAGCTGTCCGCCGTTTGACGTGACTGTAAAGGGTGATAAGATAATCGGCAGGGGTACTGCGGACGATAAGGGTCCCGCAGTCGCGGCAATGTACGCGTTTCACGCGGTCAAAACGCTTTATCCGGATTTAAAATACAACGCGCGTCTTATCTTAGGCAGTGCGGAGGAAACGGGAAGCGAGGACATTGCCTACTATTTTAAGAAGAATTCTCCGCCTCCCGCGGTTTTTTCGCCCGACGCGGATTATCCGCTTATAAATACGGAAAAGGGCAGGTTTGTCCCCGAGTTTTTCGCGCAGTTGAGCGATAAAAGTACAGAAAAACGTGTAGTTTCGTTTTTCGGGGGCGTTACGTCTAACGTCGTTCCGAGAATCGCCCGGGCTGTCGTTCACGGCGTTGATTTTAATAATTGCTTAGAATCGGCTCGGATTTATTCTAAGAAAACGGGCGCCGAAATTACGTGTTCGGAAAACGCAGACGGAGACGTTGAATTTATATCCGTCGGCAAAAATGCCCACGCCGCACAGCCCGAAACGGGTATAAACGCGCAGACGGCTCTGATTTCGCTTTTAACTTCGTTTGATATTGACGGCGATTCCTTTAATAAATTAAGTGTGTTAAACGATATGTTCCCCCACGGCGAGACGGACGGAAACAGCGCGGGGATTAAGTCGGACGATAAAAATTTCGGTTCTCTTACGTGCAGTTTCGGCACGCTGAAAATAGAGAACAATATTCTTTCGGGCACGCTCGACATCCGTTTCCCGACGATCGGAGACGGGGAGAGAATCAAGAATATTATCACCGATAAATTTAAATATAATTCAATTGAAATAAAGAAAGCGAGACTCTCCGAGGTTCACCATACGCCGGCGGATTCGCCGTTTGTAAAGGAGCTTCTGAACGTTTACGAGGACTGCACGGGCAAAAAGGGAGAGTGCCTCGCAATCGGGGGCGGAACGTACGTCCACGGTATTGACGGCGGAGTTGCGTTCGGGTGCGCCATGCCCGGAGTCGACAACCGTATGCACGGCGCGGACGAATTTTCGTATACCGACGACCTTATTTCAAGCGCGAAGATGTTTGCCGAGGTCATATACGATATCTGCTCGGGCAGGGTCGAAGTATGAGGATAAAAGAAAACGAGAAAAGGCTCGAAACGCTGTGCAAAAAGCGTAAATTCGAGTATTTCGACGTTATAGACTCGACGAATCTTTATCTTAAAAATAATGTTTCGGATTCCATGCCCGTTGCCGTTTCCGACTGTCAGACCATGGGCAGGGGACGGCTCGGCAGAAGTTTTTATTCGCACGGCGGAATTTATTTTTCCGTTCCCTATAAATTTACTTCGGACGAAAAATACCTGTCGTTTTTGACTCTCTCGGCGGGGCTTGCCGTCAGACAGGCGATAAAAAACGTCACGGGACTCGGCGCGTTTATAAAGTGGCCGAACGACATCTATTTAAATAACAGAAAAATCTGCGGAATCCTCGTCGAAACGCTCGTTTCGGGCAGTGACGTAACCGCCGTCGTCGGCGTCGGAATCAACACCGATACGTCCGATTTTCCCGACGATATAAATAACAAGGCGGGTTCGCTTAACTTAAAATCGTTCGGCGGGGACAATATTTCGCTTATTGCTGATGTTATAAATATTCTCGACGACCTTGTTTTTAATAAGAATATAACGAACGAGGATAACGAAGAGATTGATAATTTTGTCGGACTTTTGAACGAGTATTCGTATACCGTCGGACGGACGGTCGAATATGACGGTAAAAAATATACGGCGGTTAAAATCAACCGCTCCGGCTCGCTTACGATTGAGAGCGCGGACGGGGAAAAGACGGACGTGTTTTACGGAGAGGTGAAGCAATAATTTATATTTGTAAATTATTGTTTCAGCGGTCAGCGTCTGCTGTTATGAAAAATTATATGTAAAATATATATTCGGAGGAAAATTTGCACATGAAAAAACGCTTTATAATTAAAATTACCGCGGTTCTTTCCGTTATCGCTTTGGCTGTGTCCATGGCTGTACTCGGATTTGCCGCGAAAACCGCCGAGGTGTATCTCGCCGTCAGTGAAAACAAGTCGACCGGCTCGAAATACGCCGACGTGTATTTGTTCACGGGCAAGTCCGTTTCCGACGCGGAGATTTCGCTGTCCGCTTCCGGCTCGGTGAACGTTGCCGGCTGTTTCGGCTCGATTATGCCCCCGGTCAGCGGTAAAGCCTCGCACACGGACAATTCGGCTCGTCTTACGCTGAGTCTTGACGACGGGTACAACACGGACGAGCTTGCTTATGCCGGACGTATCGCGTTTAAAACGGACTCGTCTTTTTCGGGTAAAATCGAGGATACGTTTTCCCTTTTAGAATACACCGCCGACGGTGAAAAAGCAAAGTGTGATTTAAAAATAGTCGACGCAAACGAATTCGACCCCGACTCGTTCAAAATTGCGGGCGATGATGAAAATACCGAAAAGAAAACGACTCTGCCCTCAGGCGAAAACGAGAGCACGACCGCTCGAGTAACCGAACCGGCAAGTATAACCGAACCCGCGGACGTTTCCGAACCCGTAAGCGGAACCGATAAACCCGTCGAGCCCGAAAAAGTCATATCGGCTAACGTCGGATTTTATGTTTATTCCGATTTTAATAATAATGTATACGCCGCCGTCGAGCTTAACCTCGGCAACGTAAAGTCGATGATTGTAAGCGTTTCTGCCGATAAGAGCAAATTCACACTCGGCGAGGAAGCCGTCATGTTCTCCGCCGATAGGGTGAATTCGAACGTCGTTATAGATTCCGAATCAAACTCCGTAATTATCACCGCCATGACAAGCGAAAAATATGTTGATTCATATGTTGCATACATACCCCTTACTCTTAATTCGGGCGTGAGCGTTTATGATGATTTTTCATCCTCGTTTGTTGTCGATTCTGCCATAATAAACGGCAGACGCGCGAATGTAACCGTGCATACTCTCTCGAGTACATACACTCCCGAAAAATACGGCGAGAACTGGTTTAAGGGATTTGACGCAACGTTCAACAGATACGGCGACGGAGAAAATCTTAAAGAAGAATATCTTTTCTACACAGCCGGCGCGGGATTTGCTAATGATTATTACATGGAACTTACATTTAAGCCCGATGTTAAAATCGTCAGAGCTTCCGCTGTCGACGAGAGCGGAACGTGTGAAATTTCGACCGATTCCGACGGACAGACAAAGGTTATATTAAGAGTAAATTCCGCCGAGGAGAAAAAACTCGATTACAGAAGCGTTGTTTCCGTCATTGTTAAAACGGACGACGAAAAAATAACTTATAAAAATATATGGGACTATGTTTCCGTTTCCAAATTTACGACGAATTCGATTGAACAGAAAACCGACGGATTAAAATTCGTTTCGTATTTAGGCAATTGGGAGCACTACGACACGGTTGACGGCGTACATTATGTATCCTATGACTTCGGCGAAAAGAAAGGCTACTCGGCGGTAATGTCGTACGAGGCTTCGACCGAAAACAAGGACGTTGTTATAAGAGACTGCGTGCGCGAGGGCTACACCGTCGCTCAGATTAACAAGTACGCACTCAAGAACTGCCTTGCAAAGTCGATAACGCTTCCCGATACGATTGAGATTATACTTGAGGGCGCGTTCTCGGGATGTAAAAATATTAAGGAATTTACGCTGACTCCCGCGGTTTACGCCGTTAAGGAAAGAGCGTTCGAGGGCTGTTCAAATCTTGAAAAAGTCGTATATAATAATTCGCTTGCTCTCGAGGAAATAGGCGCATTCGCATTTTTGAACTGTAAGGAATATAAAACATTAGAGCTTCCCGCGGGCAAATATGCGCTGGGCGAGTATTCCTACGGATTTATAAATAATTCAAACGGCAGTTTAGTCAAAAACGACGGCGTTAAATTTATATGCGTTTCGGGTTCGCCCGCAAAGGATTATGCGATTGACAACGGATTCGACTATGAGTGTATCGGCGAAGCGAAGTTTGACATTATAACCGGCGCAAAGGCGAGAATGCTCTGCAATTTCGCGGATGGATATGTTATTATCGACGCGGGTAAAACGCTCGGCGATATTGAGGACATGTTTAAGTCCGTCAATGCAAAGTCCCTTATGAATTCCGATAACAAAAAAGTTTCCGATGAGAACACGGCTGTTGTTACGGGCATGAAGCTTGCACTCGAGGGTAAGGATAAGTATCTCGACATTGCCGTCAGGGGCGACACGGATTCAAACGGCGCTGTTTCCGCATCCGACGCGCGTATCGTGCTGAGAATCGCCTCGAGACTTGAAACGAACGAACGCGTACGCGATTTTGCCGCCGACGTCGACTATAACGACTCCGTCACGGCTAAGGATGCACGCATGATTCTGAGAGCCGCCGCAAAAATTGAAAATCTTTAAACTATAAAAACAAAGGGTGTAAACGCTGTGAAAGAATATCAGTTTAAAACATTCTGTCCGTACCGAGTCGCCCCGATAGGCGCGCATTCGGACATTCAGTTCGGCAAAATATCGGGCTTTGCGCTCGATAAGGGCATTACCGTAAAATACAACGTGATTCCCGACGGCAGATTTACGCTCCGTTCGGCTAATTTCAACGGCGAGGTTCGTTTTTCGGCTGATAAAATCCCCGAGCACAAACAGGGTGACTGGGCTGACTATCTGAGAGGCGCGGTTCACGTTCTCTCGAGAACCAGAACGGTTGAAAACGGTATCGACGCATATATTGAGGGCACTCTGCCCATAGGCGGACTGTCTTCCTCCGCCGCCGTTACGATAGCGTTTATTTCCGCTTTAATAAAGGCGAACGGAATCATTCTGACAAGCGAGGAGCTTATAGATACCGCACTCAAAGCGGAAAACGAATACGTCGGCGTTAAGTGCGGACGGATGGATCAGTCGTGCGAGGTCTACGCGAAAAAGGACTGCCTTCTGTTTGTCGACACGTTCGACGGCACGCACGAGACGATAGCCCCCGGCGCGGGCATGAAGCCGTATGAGATAGCCGTTTTCTTCTCCGGCGTACCGCGCACGCTCGTAGGCTCCGCTTATAACATGAGAGTCGACGAGATACAGAGCGCGGCGTACGCACTGCTCGCGTTTTCGGGCATGCCGTACGGCAACTTTGCAGATAAACGGCTTCGTCAGATACCCGTCGAGGTGTTTAACGAGTATAAAAATAAACTTCCCGATAACTGGAGAAAACGGGCAGAACACTGGTATTCGGAGCAGGAGCGCGTCGAAAAGGGTATATCCGCGTGGCGGAAGGGCGACATCGAAACATTCGGCAAGCTGTCGTTCGAGAGCGGTCACAGCTCGATTTATTCATATGAAACGGGTTCGCCCGAGCTTAAAAAATTATACGATATAATGCTTACTACCGACGGAATTTACGGCGGACGTTTTTCGGGCGCGGGCTTCAAGGGATGCTGTGTGGCTCTTATCGACCCCGAATTTAAAGATAGTATAACCGAGAAAATCACGCGTGAATATTTAAAGGAATTCCCCGCGCTGTCTGATACATTCGGCGTTTATTATTGTAAAAGTTCGGACGGTGTCGGCAGATGAAGTGTATAATTCTTGCTGCGGGATATGCGACGAGGCTTTATCCGCTTACCGAAAATTTTCCGAAACCGCTTCTCCCCGTCGGGGGAAAACCGATTCTCGACTGGCTGATATCGGACATAGATTCGTCGGATGAAGTCGACGAATACATAGTTGTTTCCAATCATAAATTTATAGAGCATTTTAATTCGTGGGCGCAGAAAAGTAAATACAATATCACCGTCATTGACGACGGTACGGTAAGCAACGAAACGCGTTTGGGCGCGGTAAACGATATCGTTCTCGCGGTCGATAAATGCGGAATCGACGCGGACTGCCTCGTTATCGCGGGGGATAACGTGCTCGATTTCAGCCTGTGTAAATTCATAGATTATGCAAAAGAAAAAAACGCTTCATGCGTTATGCGCTATTTTGAATCGGACGTTAATAAATTAAAAAAATGCGGAGTTATCACGCTGTCCGGCTCCGACAGAATAACCGCCATGGCGGAAAAACCCGCAGAACCCGAATCAAACTGGTGCTGTCCGCCGTTCTATTTCTATAAAAAAGACGACGTTATGAAGATAAAGGACGGTATAAAAGACGGCTGCGGAGTCGACGCGCCCGGAAGCTATGCCGCGTGGCTGTGCAAAAGAACGGACGTGTACGCGATGGAAATGCCCGGCAAACGGTTTGACGTGGGCAATATCGAGGGGTACGAAAAAATAAATAAAGAATACAAAGGAATAAAGCAATAATCTGTTATTTTAAAGTGTAATTGTTCTTTTTGCAGGGGAGGCAATGTCTTTTCCTGCGTTCTGATTCAAATTTTATTTAAAATATAAAATCGATAATCTTTCTGATTTAATTAATAAAATAAATGATTCTTTTTTTGGAGGAACGAATAATGAGTGAAACAAAACGAACATATTTAAGCTGGCTCAACGGTGAAATCGATTCCGTTCAGAAAGAGTACACCGAGCCGACTCCGCTTCTGTCTTCGGACGGCGTTTTGCTGTCTCCCGGCTGGGCGAGACGCAACGTTTTCGACTACGACCGTACAAAATCGACTCCGCCCATGCACCGCAAGGAGTGGGATTTTTACCAGATTTCAAACGGCAGATACATGGTTCAGTTAAGTTTTGCGAACATCTCAATCGGCGGTTACGTCTCGGCTGTTCTTATCGATTTAAGACATCCGAATCCTAAAAAGAAACTCGCCGCGGGCAAGATTGCAGACTCGACCGTGCTTTACCTCGGCGGTAAGGATAAGTACGTTCTTCCCCCCAAGGGCGACGTGCCCAACTGCGTTAAGTATACAGTAACGGGACTGGGCAAAGCCGAATTCGAATTCGATACGGGAGAGGAGCGCAGAACTCTTTACTATAAATCAGCCGACGGCAAATACGAGTGTAATTTCGAAATGGATATCCCCGAGGGACTCGAAAATATAACGACGGTTCTGCCGTTTAAGGATCATCCGACGAATTATTTTATGACGACGAAGCAGAACTGCATGCCCTGCTCGGGTACGTACAGATTCGGCAATAGGGTTATCGAATTTTCTAAGGAAAACACGTTCTGCTGTCTTGACTGGGGCAGAGTAAACACGCCGTATCAGCTCGTCTGGTACTGGGGCAACGGCAGTACGTATATTACCGATTCCGAGGGCAAAAAACACACTTTCGGCTTCGAAATCACATGGGGCATCGGCGACGAGAGCAACGCCACCGAGACGTGCATTTTCTACGACGGCAAGGCGCATAAATTCGACGCCGTCGACGTTGAGGTGTTCCCCAAGGACGATAAATACATGAATGACTGGCACTTCGTTTCAAAGGACGGACGCTTCGATTTTGTAATGAAGCCGTTTTATGACCATCACTGCGACACGAACGTGCTGAACGCGCTCAGAATGCACTCGCACCAGGTTCACGGTATGTGGTCGGGCACCGCGGTACTCGATAACGGCGAAAAGGTCGAGGTTAAGGATATGTACGCGTTCTGCGAATACGTAGAAAATAAGTGGTAAATAATATGTGATAAAATAACAGGGTCGGCAAACTTGGTTGTCTGCTGACCCTGTTATTATATATTCGCCGTGTTTGAAATCATAAGAATCGTAAACAGCGCCCTGTCCCAAACTGCCTTTACGCTTAGAAGTACAAGGAAAACACCGACCCCGTCGACCCCGACAATCCCGGCGGTTCGGACGATGTAAAGAAAGATGATTCGGGTAAACTTGATGACGGATTCGGTATGAGCAAATGCAAAATCTTTGAAAAAATACTCGAATTAATAAGAAAAACAGTTGCATTTTTTTAAGGCTTATTTACCAAATAATTAAAGACTCGCAAAGAAAAATGCCCGGAGAGGCGAACTCTTCGGGCATTTTTTGTTTTTGTATTGAAAATGAAAGGGGAAAAGGAAAAACAGAATCGTTAAATTTAATCGGGACGAAAATTATTCGACCTTTTTCGAGTTTGCATAAATGCTGTGCATTCTGTCGTCGTCGAAATGCTTGTCGAGGTATATTTCTATGCTGTTCTTTGCGGGAACGCCCGCGTCACGCTTATTCATTCTCGTCGCCGCGGCGGCGGAGAGAACGGAGTCGTAAATAAAGAACATGCAGAACGCAACGACAAGGACATTGCCTATATTCGCCGGAACAAAATCGCACAGCCTGTTAGTAAGAGGCATGAACACTCTGACCCAGAACACGCCGAGCACGCCCCAGAAAAGCGAGTACAGCAGGCATACTCTGCCGTTTATATTAAGCGGGAGATTGCTGTAATCCCACGCGACGGAGCCGAAAACGATCTCCTGTCCGAGCGAGCATATATATTCCGCGGCGGAGCCGACGACGAATGCGACGGCAAAAATCTGATACCATTTACAATCCTCGAAATGATAGAGAACGAGGGACAGGAGCACTCCGCCCATGCCGTATGCCACGCTAAAAGGGCCGTATACGAGTGATTTTCTGCTCTCTATGAACCCGTGCCTTATATAGCACCATGCCGTTTCAGCGACGAATCCGATAACACAGCAGGCGGCGAATATCGCCACAAGTCTGTTGAATCCGATTGCTTTTACTGCCAAACCGCGTTTCATAAAAAACGCCTCCGTATTTTTATCTTACATTCATGATAATAATATTATTATATGAACTGATTGTAAACACAGCAGTGTTCTGTATAAAAAATTGTCATTTGCATATTAAACATGCTCTGTAATAAAAATCGGAGCGCGTCAAACAGATTCGTAAAAAATAAATTCAAATAATAAACGGCGGCAGGACAGGATAACCGTCTTGCCGTCGAATAATAATATTTAACAAATGTATAAAATATATTTTTTGCCGTCATTCGGAATGACGCTTTCCGAACTAAATTCAAAACGGACAGCCCCGAGCCGTACCGCCCTGCTTTGTGCTTTACAGAAGAATCTCCGAAAGTCTTTCTGCCGTTCCCTCCTGCGCAATGGCGCAAAGACTGTGCGCGTCCGTGCCTACGCAGAAATGGACGCCGATTTCCTTTCCGATTCGGAACATTCTGCGCGAAAAATCGGGGAACGAAAAAACGGTAGGAGTATGAAGCTCCCAGCTGCATTGGGCGCGTTCGCCCTTTTCAAGGATATCGCCGAGCTCGTTGTCCGTTATTGAGGCGAGCACGGCTTTTTTTTGCTCCTCATTGAAAAAATCCATTTTTGTCGGCGAAAACGGATGAGCTATGTTGTCCGCACGATCCGTTTCAAAAAGAGTGTTAAGCACCTTCAGCTCATGCTCGGCATAACCGCGGGGGCTTCTGTCCTCGGGCTGTTCCCAGCATTTAAGATGATAATGAACGTGGGAGTATGACGCGAAATCAAGCAATTTGTCAACCTCGTACGGCGCGCCGTAAAGCCCAACTCCGTATGCCGAAAGCTCCGCTCCTATCAGAACACGCACGGGGGTATCGATGGTTTCGAGCTGTTTTTTGTATTTATAATAATCCTCCGATACGTTTCTGTCGTCATCCGGACCGGAGTGATCCGTAACAGCAAGCGTGGTAATCCCGTTTTTCTCCGCAGTTCGAATCATCGCTTCAAGCGTCATCTCTTTCTTTGCGCAGGCTGAAAGAACAGAGTGCGTATGCATGTTCGAGCGGACAAGCTCTGTCGGATCGTATGTGCGGTCAAGAACAAACAATGCAATGTCTCCTTTATTGTTTTCCGGCGGTCTGCAAATGGCTTTGCCGTGACGTCAAAATCGGAATAACGACGGCAGACGCGTAAGCTAATCCGGAAGCCTGTTAAAAACCGCCGGCTTCATGATTATTTTTCAATCATAGATTTGCCCGTCATTTCCTTAGGCAGGGGAAGTCCCATGATTTCGAGCATTGTGGGCGCAAGGTCTGCGAGTCTGCCCGTCTTTTTAAGCTTGCAGGGATAGCCGACAATGCACAGAGGAACGGGATTCGTCGTATGAGGCGTAAACGGCTTGCCGTCGGGGCCTATCATCTCGTCGGCGTTGCCGTGGTCGGCGGTGATGAGAACCGCTCCGCCCATGGAAAGAGCCGCGTCGCATACTCTGCCTACGCATGTATCAACAGCTTCGACAGCCTTTACGGCGGCGTCGAATACGCCCGTGTGACCTACCATGTCGCAGTTTGCGAAGTTGAGAATTACAACGTCGTATTTGCCGGATTTTATCTGCTCGCAGACGGCGTCGCATACCTCGTACGCGCTCATCTCGGGTTTAAGGTCAAATGTCGGAACGTCAGGGGACTTGATAAGGATTCTGTCCTCGCCCTCGAACGTCTTTTCCTCGCCTCCGTTGAAAAAGAACGTTACGTGCGCGTACTTCTGCGTTTCGGCGATACGAAGCTGAGTTTTATGATTTACCGCAAGGTACTCGCCCATGGTCATTTTAAGCTCCTCGGGCGGGAAAGCTACGCTTACGTTGGGCATCGTTTCGTCGTACTGGGTCATGCAGACGTAGTTAAGCGGGAAAAATCCGTTCTTTCTTTCGAATCCGTCAAAATCGGGGTCGACGAAAGATCTGGTAATCTGTCTTGCTCTGTCGGGACGGAAGTTGAAGAATATAACGGAGTCGCCCGATTTAACCGTACCGTCTTTATCGATAACCGTCGGAACGATAAATTCGTCGGTAACGCCGTTTTTATATGATTCCTCGACGGCGCTTACGGCGCAGTCGGCCTGAATGCCCTCGCCGTAAACCATAGCGGCGTACGCCTTTTCGACTCTGTCCCATGCAAAGTCTCTGTCCATGGCGTAGTATCTGCCCTCGACGGTGGCGATTTTGCCGACTCCGAGTTCACTGCACTTATCGTAAACATCCTTTAAGAAGCCCGCGCCCGAGGTTACGGAAACGTCTCTGCCGTCCATGAGGCAGTGAATGTAAACCTTGTCAAGACCGCGTTTCTTTGCCATTTCGAGAAGTCCGAAAAGGTGATGAATGTGCGAATGAACGCCTCCGTCGGAGAGAAGTCCGATAAGGTGAAGAGCCTTGCCGTTCGACTTCGCCTTGTCCATAGCGTCGCAGATGGGTTTGTTGTTTAAAATCTCGCCGTCGTCGATAGCCTTTGAAATCTTAACGAGCATCTGATAAACGACTCTGCCCGCGCCGATGTTGGTATGACCGACTTCGGAGTTGCCCATCTGTCCGTCGGGAAGTCCTACGTCGAGTCCCGACGCGCCGATAGTCGTAAACGGATTTTCAGAAAAAAGTTTCGTAAGATTGGGAGTTTTTGCGGCCTTGATGGCGTTTCCGTTTGTTTCCTCACGAA
The DNA here is from genome assembly GCA_022763825.1 of Oscillospiraceae bacterium. Classification (GTDB taxonomy): domain Bacteria; phylum Bacillota; class Clostridia; order Oscillospirales; family Acutalibacteraceae; genus CALACW01. The sequence goes on from JALEQX010000053.1 coordinate 34,777, forward strand.
TGCCGAAACCGTCCATTATACATAATACAACAGGTTTTTTCATATTAATTTATTTTCCTTTCGACAAGATAATTTGACTCGTCAAATTATTCGCGGGCGAATTTACATCCGCCCGCGCCGTTTTACTTTGATGCCGCCTTAACGATAACGGAGAAGTCCACGGCTTTGAGCGATGCTCCGCCGATAAGTCCGCCGTCAACGTTGACCTTGGAAACAAGCTCGTCGGCGTTCTTTGCGTTCATGGAGCCGCCGTACTGAACGGTTACTCTCTCCGCGGCGTCCTTGCCGTATGCCTCTGCGATAGCGGCGCGGACAAAGCCGTTGCCCTCGTCAGCCTGGTCGGCAGAAGCGGTAACGCCCGTGCCGATAGCCCATACGGGCTCGTAAGCGATTATAACGTTCTTGAGCTGATCCTCGGTAACGTTGGTAAGAGCCATCTTCGTCTGATATTTAAGAAGAGTCTCGGTGTAGCCGAGTTCTCTCTGCTCGAGAGTTTCGCCTACGCATATGATAGCCTTGAATCCTGCGTTGAGAGCCGCAAGCGTGCGGAGATTAACGGTCTGATCTGTCTCGCCGAAGTATGTTCTTCTCTCGCTGTGGCCGATAACGACGTACTCAACGCCCGCTTCTTTGAGCATAGCTGCGCTTACCTCGCCGGTGTAAGCACCCGACTCTTTATAATGTATGTTCTCGGCGCCGATATGGATGTTCGAACCCTTAGCCGCCTCGACAGCTGCGGGGATGTCGATGAACGGAACGCAGAGAACTACGTCGCAGTCTGCGTCCTTAACGAGGGGCTTCATCTCCTCGATGAGAGCCTTAGCCTCGGAGGGCGTCTTGTTCATTTTCCAGTTGCCTGCGATAACGGCTTTACGAACTGCTTTATTCATAATTTAACGAACCTTTCATATTGAATTGAAATTTACATATTTATATTTTACAATACAAATTATTTATACAAGAATGTAAATATAATTACATTTCAAACACGGGGATAGGAAAAAACGTTTGGAATGGATTAACCGAACATAAAACGGAGTTTGATGCTTGCCCGACGGCGTACATAAGTACTCCGAGGGTTCGGTTCATTCATAGCAAAAAACATTCAGTTTTCAAAGTTTTTTGCGATCCGGGCGTTTTTAACATACCCCTAAGCTTGTGCCTAAAAGCTTACTTGTCGTCGATACAGGCAATACCGGGCAGTTCCTTACCCTCAAGATATTCGAGCGAAGCGCCGCCGCCTGTCGAGATGTGGCTCATCTTGTCTGCAAATCCGAGCTTCTTAACAGCCGCCGCGGAGTCGCCGCCGCCGATAATTGAAATAGCGTGAGAATCCGCGATTCCCTTGGCAACGGAGATAGTGCCGTTTGCGAAATGCTCCCACTCAGAAACGCCCATAGGTCCGTTCCAGATAACGGTTCCTGCGTTTTTGATTGATTTTGCGTAAAGTTCGGAGGTAACGGGGCCTATGTCAAGACCCATCCAGCCGTCGGGAATAGAATCGGAATAAATCGTCATATACTGAGCGTTCTCGTCGTACTTGTCGGCGATAACGTTATCAACGGGAAGAAGGAAGTTTACGCCCTTTTCCTTAGCCTTAGCCATCATAGCCTTAGCGTTCTCAATGTTTTCGCTGTCGAGAAGCGAGGTTCCGATGCTGTATCCCTGAGCGGCAAAGAACGTGTAAGCCATACCGCCGCCGATGATAACGGTGTCGCACTTGTCGAGAAGATTTGTGATAACGCCGATCTTGTCCGAAACCTTAGCTCCGCCGAGGATAGCAACGAGAGGACGTACGGGGTTCTCGAGAGCTCCGCCGATGAACTTGATTTCTTTCTGAATAAGATAGCCGACAGCCGAGGGAAGATAATCGGCAACGCCCGCGGTCGAGGAGTGCGCTCTGTGAGCCGAACCGAACGCGTCGTTTACGTAAACGTCGGCAAGAGAAGCAAACTTCTTGGAAAGCTCGGGATCGTTCTTTGTCTCGCCGGGCTCGAAACGTACGTTTTCGAGAAGCATAACCTCGCCGTCTTTAAGAGAAGAGGCAAGCTCGTGAGCCGAATCGCCGACTACGTCCTTAGCAAGTTTAACTTCCTGTCCGAGATATTTTGAAAGGCACTCGGCAACGGGAGCCATGGAGAACTCGGGATTATATTCGCCCTTAGGTCTGCCGAGGTGAGAGCAAAGGATAACCTTCGCGCCTTTTTCTATAAGATATTTAATGGTGGGGAGAGAAGCGACGATTCTCTTATCGCTCGTGATAACTCCGTTTTCCATTTTAACGTTGAAATCACAGCGTACGAGAACTCTTTTACCGCTGACTTCAATGTCTTCAACCGTTTTTTTGTTTAAAGCACTGCTCATGTAAATTTCTCCTTTTAATATTTATACACATAACATTTTATACGATTGTGAAACAATTATCAATAGAAAATCGCCTTAAAATGATAATTTTCCGAAAAATTTTTTTTAATTCAACAACATGCAAAAATAATATTTACATGACGCTGTGATTTATGTATAATATATAATACAATATATATATTAAGGAGTTTTTTATGTCGGTTATATTCGATTCACAAAAACGGGCTTTCAAACTCGACACCGCTTCGTCAAGCCTTGTTTTGCATATTTACGATGAAAATTATCTTCTCGAACTTTACTACGGCGCGAGAATCCCCGATATCGTTATCGACAAGTGCAAAAGACGTCCCAGCGCGTCGTTTTCCCCTGTCGATCCGGTTGTCGGAGAGCACGGTTTTTCCCCCGACTCCGCGCCCGTGGCGTACGGCTGCAACGGCGGCGATTTCAGAATTTCCGCATTGTCCGTAAGAAACGCCGAGGGCGAAAATCACACGGATATCCGCTATCTCTCGCACGAAATTTATAAGGGAAAGAAAGAGATTCCCTCTCTTCCGTCGTCGTACGCGAACACGCCCGACGAGTGCGACACGCTCGAAATTACCGCAGAGGACAGAGGACTCGGAGTAAACGTAACCCTCGTTTACAACGTATTCGAAAAAGCCGACGTTATAACGAGAAGCGTTAAGATTACGAATGTTACGGACAAAACCGTTCACATCGAGCGTGCGTTCAGCGTGTGCGAGGACTTAAAATCCATGGATTACGATATGATAACGCTCTGGGGCAGACACGTTAAGGAGCGCAATATCGAGAGAAGACCGCTCGCGCACGGAGTTCAGGGAGCCGAGAGCAAGAGAGGCGTTTCGGGTCACTCGCAGAACCCGTTTACTGCGTTCGTATCTAAAAATGCAGACGAGGACGCCGGCGAGGTCTACGCGTACAGCCTCGTTTATTCGGGCAATTTCTCCGCCCTTGCAGAGTGCGATTATAACTGCACGACTCGTTTTATAATGGGTATAAATCCGACAGATTTCGAGTGGTCGTTAGCCCCCGGAGAGACTTTTTACACGCCCGAGGCGATAAGCGTTTATACGAATAAGGGTATCGGCGAAATGAGCCGAATCCTCCACCGCTTCTGCAATAATAATATTGTAAGAGGAAAATATAAGACCGAAAAGCGTCCCCTGCTTATCAACAGCTGGGAGGCGGCGTATTTCGATTTCGATTCTGATAAACTTGTCGAATTTGCAAAGGAAGCTAAGAAGCTCGGCATTGAAATGCTTGTAATGGACGACGGCTGGTTCGGTCACAGAAACGACGATACGAATTCTCTCGGCGACTGGTACGTTAACGAAGATAAGCTCGCCGGCGGACTTTCAACTCTTATAGAAAGAGTAAACGCAGAGGGGCTTAAATTCGGAATATGGTATGAGCCGGAGATGATTTCGCCCGATTCGGATTTATTCAGAGCGCACCCCGACTGGCATGTTCACGTAAACTGCCGTGAGCCTATGCTCGGCAGACATCAGTACGTTCTTGACGTTTCGAGAGAGGACGTAAGGGAGAATATATGGAACCAGATGTATGAGGTTCTCTCGAAAAACAAAATAGATTATCTCAAATGGGACTTTAACCGCAATATTTCAGACGCTTCGTCGGCGGTTCTGCCCCCTGAGAGGAAGAAGGAGTTTTATCACCGCTTCATTCTCGGTACGTATGATTTGATGAACAGACTTGTCACGACGTTCCCCGACATTCTTTTCGAGGGCTGCTCGGGCGGCGGCGGACGTTTCGACCCCGCAATGCTTTGCTATTCACCGCAGATATGGACGAGCGACAACACAGACGCTCTCGACAGGGTTTACATCCAGTTCGGCACGTCGATGTGCTATCCCGCGTCAACCATGGGCGCGCACGTCTCCGCATGCGACAGAGAGAGCTATGAAACTAAGGGTAATGTCGCGATGTGGGGCACGTTCGGATATGAATTAGACCCGAGAAAACTTACAGACAGCGAAAAGGAGCTTGTCAAAAAGCAGGTCAGGGATTATCACAAATATTATTCTCTTATCAGAAACGGCGATCTTTACAGAATCGTCTCCCCGTTTGAGAATAAATTCAGATGCGCGTGGCTTATCGCTTCGGGCGATAAATCCGAGGCTCTCTTTACGCTCGTTACATTGATAAGCGAAAACAACCCGACTGTTTATATTAAAATGAAAGGTCTTGCCCCCGATAAATTCTACATGTGCAGTCTCGATTCGAATGTCTATTCCGGCGCATACTTAATGAATTCCGGGCTTGATTTGACATACGAATCCGACGACGACGCTCAAAGTCTTGTAATTTATTTTAAGGAAGTGTTATAAATGAAAAAAACGTTTAAATCGGCTCTCGCCGTTATTTTAACCGTTCTGACAGTATTTATCTGCGTATTCACCGCGTTCGCGGGCGACACGTCGGCAGAGCCGAGACTGGGCAACTCGCTTTCAAAGTCGACGAAGCTTTACTCTGCGTTTTCGGACATTATCAATAAGGATAAATCCGTTATCGCCGTTCCCGGACTCGAAAAAACCTCGTTCTCCGACGGCACGCAGGCGGGCAATATGGTTCCGCAGGGCGTATGCGCTGCGAACGATTACATTCTTATCACCGCGTACGATTACAACAAGGAGCACAACTCCGTAATCTACGTTATCGACAAGGAATCCGGCGAGCTTAAATCGGTTATCGAAATGCCCGACAAGAACCATTCCGGCGGAATCGCGTTCGACGGAACAATGGTCTGGGTCGCAAAGTCGACTTCAAAAAAGGTCAAGGGTATCGCTATTTTAAGAATTTATGAGGCGGCTCTCATGGGAGGAAACTACGTTCTCTCCGATTATGACGCGGTTCTCGACGTCGACTGCACCGCTTCGTTCATCACTGCGGACAACGACTCTCTTTGGGTCGGCACGTTTACCGAAAAGGGTAATTCGTCCGTTACGGAGTATAAGATTAATTATTCGCTTCTTAACGTAACGGCGGAAAAGGGCGTTGTTTATACCGTCCCCTCAAAGGCGCAGGGCGCGGCGTTTATCGAAAATGACAACGGTAAATACCTCGCCGTCACCGCTTCCTACGGCAGAACACTCTCGTCAAAGCTCTATGTTTTCAAGGTTGAAAACGATTCGCTTACCATGGTCAGAAGAATAAAGGCTCCCTCCATGCTCGAGGAAATCGACCTTTCGGACGGCTGTGTTTATTCCGTATTCGAATCCGCCGCGACGGAGTACTGCACGAACGCTTTGAACAAGTGCTTCAATCCCGTGGACGTTATAACGGTTCTCGATTCGGATAAGCTCACAAGCGAAAACGTATCGTTCTTTGAGAATATCTCGATAATCTTTGCGAGACTTTTAATGCAGATCCGCGGTGCGAAATAAATATATGAATTAAATATATAAATAAAAATACCGCGCGGAGCTCGTTTGTTCCGCGCGGTTTTGTTTTTTTTAAGTCCCAACTTGACGGCATGGGATATCCGCTTTTTTAAGCCCTGACTTGACGGCACAGGGTATCCGCTTTTTTAAGTCTCAACTTAACGGTATGAGTTCACCGCTTTTATAATTATATTTTACACCGCGGATTGCTTATTTGCAAGTTTTTTTGTATAAAAAAACATTGCAATTCCGGCTCCGCATATTAATGCATATCCCAAAAAGCTGTACGCGTCCGGAATTTCCGAAAATACAAAGTACCCGAGCACCGCCGAGAAAAGCACCTGCGTGTAGTCGTAGACCGATATTTCTTTCGCCGGGGCGCATATATACGCCTTTGTAATTCCTATCTGACCTATGCACGCGAACGTACCGGCGAGAATAAGGTAAAGAGTCTGTAACGCGCTCATCGGTTTGTACGTAAAAATCAGAATCGGCAGACAGAGCAGACACGAAAACGCGGAAAACCAAAAGATGATTTTACGGTTGTTTTCGCCCATGGAGCCGAGTTTTCTGACGAACGTGTACGCAATGCCCGCGCCCATTCCGCCGAGCGCGCCCGCAATCGCGGGAATTACTGTTGGGGAGTCAAATCCCGGTTTTATAATCAGCATACTGCCCGCAAACGCGGCGGTTACGCCGAGAATCTGAACGAAATTCGGTTTTTCTTTCAATATTACCGCGGAAAAAATTATCGAGAAAAACGGCGAGAGCTTGTTGAGCATATTTGCGTCGGGCAGATTCAGTTTGCCTATCGCGTAGAAGTTGCATAAAAGTCCGAGCGTGCCGAAAAAACAACGGCAGAACAACGGTACCGCACTCTCTTTTTTCGGGATAAATCCGACCTTTTCTTTCAGTATTATAATTGAAATATATATAAGCGCGACAAAATTTCTGAAAAACGCCTTCTGAAGCGACGGCAGATCCCCCGCCAGTTTTACGAACAGAGACATTCCCGCAAATCCGAACGCGGCGATAATTATATATAAAATGCCCTGCGTTTTTCCGCTGATTTTTACCATAGAAACCACCGTTAATAATTATACATCATTATCCGTCGAATGAATGTACAAATATAGATATTCTTGAAATATTAATTTTTGTGTATTATACTGTTTACGGGTGATTAGTAATGAAAATATCAACGGAAATTGCTTCTGCCTCAAGAATTCTCGGCGAGGAAAAAGCAGTAGAATACATAGCAAAAGCGGGTTTTGACGCATGGGATTTTTCTATGTTCGATATGGCTCGTTACGACGGGGAAAAAGGGTATCTCGTACCGACCGAACATCCGCTGTCGTCGGACGGATATCTTAAATTTGCAAGAAAATTAAAACAAATAGGACTCGATAACGGCGTCGAATGCAACCAGTCGCACGCGCCGTTTCCGACATATGCAAAACAGAGCCGTGTGTGGCTTCTGCGCTCAATCGAGTGCACGGCGGAGGCGGGAGGAAAAATATGCGTAATTCATCCCGATAACAACCGTTCGCCCGAGGAAAACGCTCAGATGTATTTTGAGCTTATCGACTTTGCAAAGCCGTACGGCGTTAAAATTGCGACGGAAAATATGTGGAACTGGGCTCACGGCGCGCCCCACGCTTCGCCCGCCGCGTGCTCCGACCCGGTCAGCTTCAACGCGCATCTCGACGCGGTAAACGACGAGTATCTGACAGCGTGCCTTGATATCGGACACGCCGAAATGGCGGGACTCAATACGTCGGCGGCCGAAATGATTCATGCGCTCTCCGGCAGGCTCGGCGCTCTGCATATCCATGATAACGACAAAGTTCACGACTCGCATCAGATTCCGTTTTCGATGAATATTGATTTTGCACCGATTGTAAAAGCGCTCAGGGATATTGATTATAAAGGATATTTTACGCTCGAAGCCGATTCGTTTTTGAATTCGTATGATGAAACAAATGTGTTCGACGGCATAAAAAAGCTTGCCGAATCCGCAAAAAGGCTCGCGGATGAGTTTGACAGACAATAATTTTCCGCGTTTTTTGCAATGACGGCCGGAAAATTTATCCCAATATAAAAAAAGGAGCTGTAAAACGAATTTTTACGGCTCTTTTTTTACTAATTGTTTATATAGTAGTCTCTTTTTATAAAAAATCGGCATCTTTTTAAATATAATTGACAATGTTGTACAATAATTGTATTATGTAATTAACAATAATAATTAACATAGAGGTGTCGTATATGAAAAAAAGACGGCAAAGACTTACGGCTCTGCTTCTGACAGGGCTTATGACGGTTACCGTTTTGATTTTTCCCGGTGCCGCCGCCGGCGAGGAGAAAACTCCCGGCGACGATGCCTTCGGCTTTACGTACTCTTTCGTTTCCGAAAACGAAATCGAGATAACGTCGTACTCGGGATTTGACGCGGAGGTTACCGTCCCGTCGAAAATCGACGGCTATACCGTGGTCGGAATTAAGGATTTTCACAACGAAGAGGGTTACAGCTACCCAAACGAGTTTGTTAAAAAGATTATTCTCCCCGATACCGTGAGGTATATTTCCGACGAAGCTTTTTATCAGCCGACGGACTGGACGACAAAGAATTTTTCGAGTCTCATGGAAATCGTTCTGCCCGAGGGGCTTAAAACCATCGGCAAAGACGCGTTCGGAGAAAACATGGAGCTTCAAAAAATCGAAATTCCCGCGAGCGTTACGGATATAGAACGCGGGGCGTTTTCCGGCTGTACGAATCTTTCATCCGTAACATTTAAGGGCGATAATACGTTTGTACACGGCGGCGCGTTCGGCTCGCTGTCGTACGGAGATTCATTTGCCGGTTTTTTATCCGAACTTTACAACGACTGGCTCTACGATGACAATGCGTCAGATTTTTTCGTCTGGCAGAATCAGCTTCTTGCCTACAAGGGCGAAAGCAAGACTCCCGTTATCCCCGATTCCGTTAAAGCAATTGCAGGCAGGGCGTTTGCCGGCCGTGAAATTACGGGCGTTACGATTCCTCAGGGCGTAAAGGAGATAGGTCAATATGCGTTTTATGAAACCGGCACGCTCGAAAGCGTCGTCATTCCGTCAAGCGTTGAAGTTATAGACAATAACGGATTCTGCGACTGTCCGGCTCTTAAATCCGTTACTTTTAATAAGGGATTAAAGCGTATAAACGACAGCGCGTTCAGCGACTGCGAAGCTCTTACGAGTATCAATCTTCCCGAGGGCTTGACGGTTTTGGAGGACTGCGCGTTTAACAACTGTGTAAATCTCGAAAAAATAACGTTCCCGAATTCTTTGATTGAAGCCGAGATCGGCTGTTTTTCCGAAACGAAGTGGTTATACGATCATTCCGACGACGAGGATATGTATGTCGGCTCCGTCTATATCGGCAGAAGAATGTACGACGCGTACCCGTCGAAGCTTACCGTCCGCGCGGGGACAAAGAACGTTTATATCGATGACGATTTACAGGACGTTAACGAGCTTATACTGCCCGACTCGCTTAAATCAATTACGATTGAGAATGCGGGATTTGCCTGCAATATTAAAAATCTGAAAATCCCCGAGGGCGTTGATTATATTAATATTCATAGCATGCCGATGCTTGAAAACATCACGCTTCCCGCACGCGCGGAACTCGGCGAAGGCTGCTTTGCAGGATGTCAAAGAATTAAAGTATCAAAACTGCCCGAGGGGAACGTCGTTTTAAATAACGTATGCTTCGGCAATACAAAAACCGTTGTACTTCCCGACGATACTCTCGAGCTTCGCGGCGGCGGAATATTCGGGAATCAGGAGCAGATCGACACGGTATCGGTCGACCTTAACAACGTCAGAATAATAAAGGACGGCGCGCTGTCAAACCTTAACGCTCTTACAAGCATTACGATTCCCGACTCCGTAACGACTCTCGGAGAAAACGTATTTTCAAACTGTTCGAATTTAAAAAGCATTAAGGGCGGTAAGAATGTTAAATATATAGGTAATTCATGCTTCTCCGACTGCACGTCGCTTACCGATTTCGGCTCTCTTACCGATAATGTAACGAGAGTAGAAATGCTTGCATTTCAAAATACCGCGTGGTTTAACTCGCAGTCCGACGGCGTTGTCTATTTCGGCAAGGTCGCGTATGCATACAAGGGCGACGCTCCGAGCAATACGGTCGTTGCGCTCAAGCCCGGTACCGTCAGCGTTTCGATATATTTCTGCGACGGTCATACCGAGCTTAATACGTTTAAAGAACAGCTCGGCATAGTCGGCGTTATTTTGCCCGAAAGCTGTAAATACGTCGGCGCTTCCGCTTTCTCGCTGTGCAAGAATTTAAAATACATAGTTCTCGGCGGAGTGCGGTATATAGAAAGAGAGGCGTTTAACTCGAACGCCTGCGAGAGCATAGTTCTCCCCGATTCCGTACGGTTTGTCGGAAATAACGCTTTTTCCTCGCCGAATATTAAGTCGATTCACCTGAACGACGGGCTTGTCGTTCTTGACGAGGGCGCGTTCTTTACCTACGGAGCCGGCAAAGGCGTTACCGTTCCCGATTCTGTCGAATATATAGGGATTAATGCGCTCGGCTGGTCTCCCATTGATCCCGATGATATGTTCGGCGGTCTGAAGGTTAATGACGGCTTTACAATATACGGCAGTAAGGAAACTGCGGGCGAGGATTATGCGGTCAAAAACGAGATTACGTTCGTTTCGGATTCAAAGTGTTCGGAGCATGACTTTGTAACCGAGGAAATACCCGCGTCCCCGTACAGCGCGTCAATGACGAGAAAAACGTGCATACGCTGCGGATATGTTTTATCCTCGTCAACCGGTGACAATCCCGTTCCTCCCGTAACCGAACCTACGACGAAGCCTCCTGTTACGGAGCCGACAACAGAACCTGCGACAAAGCCTCCTGTTACAGACCGCACGACGTCCCCTGACGATAAACCGACGACATCGCCGAATCCCGAGCCGACAACCGACGGAGCGGACTGCGTCGTTCCGAATCCCGATTCCGGCGCCGTGGTCAATAAATCGTATATAATAGCAATAAGCGATAAGACATCGGGAATCACCGGTTCCGAGTTTAAGCTGATGTTTAAAAATACAGACCTTCCGATAGGCGATACGCTTACGATACCGACGGGACTTAAGTTTACATATAATAACGTCGAGTATACGGTCATAATTAAGGGCGACGTAAATTTTGACGGCAAAATAACCGCGGCGGACGCAAGATTTATACTGCGTATAGCGGCAAAACTCGACTCGGCGGATGAGATAACATCATACGCGGCGGATATAAATTCTGATTCAAAAGTTACCGCGTCGGAAGCGAGAAGCGTTTTGAGATTTACGGCGAGATTGGCAAGTTCTATAAACAGTTAAATTTTAAAAAGCAATAATAGCAAAACAAAAACGGCAGGCCGTACTTCATTTACAGCCTGCCGTTCTTCGTGCAGATATTTTGTTTGCCACTTTAATAAATTATTGCTGATTTCCCAATATTAATTTTATCGTTGTCGCGTCGACCTTGTAATATTTGCAGTCGGGGTCGGTTTCGCCGTTATCGACGGTTGACCGCATCTCGACAAGGAGGTTCCCGTATTCGTCGGTTACAACGTTTGAAACGACCGTAAATTCGCCCTCCTCGGGGGTGAACGAAATGTCGTAAACCCGGTCGTTAAACAAATTAATAAGTTTATATTCTTTCCCGACGCTGTTTGACGCGGTGTATTTTTTCATAAAAATAACGTACGGGCAGTTTTTCGTATTCACCGCGCTCGCATTGCCGTGGATAAGATAAGTTTCCGCCGGGCTGCGCTCTTTTTCGAAAAGCGTGATTTTGCCGTCGGAGAGTTTGTAAATCGCGGTATCGTTATAGCCGATGAACATGTAGTCCCCGAAAACCTTGAATTCATTGCATATAATCGATGAGTCGGGGAACATTGCCGTCGACTGTAATTTGCCGTCCGAATCGTAAATTCTCAGCTGTTTTTTGCCCGAAACGTCGCAGATTATATATACTAAATTGTCATAAGCGCATGCGTTTACGATTTTTACCCCGTTTTCGGGCGTTACGAATTTAACGTTTTCCTTTGTCTTTACGTTATATTTCATTAAATCGTCTGCAAGATAAATGAATTCTTTGTCGCTCAGTTTCGACATTTTAATGTCCGTCGGCGAGGAACAGTCAATCGTCAGAACGCTTACGCATTCACTGTATGAATATGACGCGCACATGAGGACGCATTTGTTGTTATTGCTTTCGTCGTGATTCGGCGTGACGAATTCATATAAATCCGTGTCGTTCATTATAACGCTGTCTGAGCTTGTAAAGCCGGCGGTGAGAGAGTCGTTATTCAGAAACTTTGTAAGTTCGCCGTTTTTTATATCGTAACCGCCCCAATTTGCGTTGTCGGGCTGAATTGACTCCTCGCTCTCGTCAATGTATGACGAAATGATAATGTCCGCGCAGAAATCGCCGATCATGGTAAAACCGTTTCTTACACTGCTTGCCGAGTTTTTATTGTCGGTCGTGAAGTAAAGTTTTGCTTTGCCGAGGTCGATTTTCAGTGAATCCGTAAACATCGGCAGGCTTTTTGCTTCGGCTGACGACGGTTCGTCGGTTGTATCTTCGCCTGTTTTGTTACTGCATGATGAAAACAGAACTGCAAAACATAAAAATGCAATTAATACCGACAGTGCTTTTTTCATGGCGGTACCTCCTTAAAAATTGTTTTACCGCTTTTCTCAATATAAGTATAACATATATTTTCATAAAAGTGTGTTACAAGTGCTTACGCCGAGGTTACAAAGTGTTACAAATATTACAATTGTCACGGCAGCACTCGGCTGTCGGCGTCCGCAAACGATTTTTATGCAGTAAAAACGGGGCTTCGTTTTCACAAAGTCCCGTTTGATTTTTATTTCGTATTCAGTTTAACGGTGTAACCTCCGTCGAACGTCACCGCATAATCATATTCGCGTTCGGGGCTGTTAAACACGGGGTGGTCGGTCGAAATTATATTTGCACCGCTTTCAATCGCCGCGTCTTTATCGCAGTCCTTTTCTTTTGTATAGAAATTGTCGGTTCTCGTTCTGACAATAAGTTTTTTATCATAAATGATTTTCTGCGAATTCTTAAGCGCGTCGTTTGCCTTATTGATAAGCAGGAACGATGCGCAGTCTCTGTCCGCGTCGTCGGCTCTGAGCATCGGGAACATCGCCTGAGTTTTAATGCTCTTGTCGAGGGCGATGTATTTTTCCGTTATCGTCGTATCGTGGAGCAGAACCATTACCTTGCCGAGCGTATCCTTGAGCGTGAGCCAGCCGTCGTTTTCTCTCATTTCTTTAAACGACGCGTAATCGCCCATCATGTCTGCCGGTGTCAGAAGCGTATCGCCGAGCGTTTCTCTTATGACCTCGTCGAGCTTCTGAGCATAGCCGACTGTGAAATTCTTAAGACCCGAGTAGAACGGAACGTCCTTTTTCGGCTCTATTATAATCGTAATCGGAAGATGATTCGGGTTATGGTCAGACCACATTTTAATTTCAGTCAGCGCTTTCTGAAAATCATAGCACGTCGAGCGTATTTCGACTCCGGGTTTATGTGAAACGACGAAACTTACGTTTCCGTTTTCGTCCTTAGTCTCAACGTCGAGTTCGACGCTTCTGATTCCCGCTTCAAACTGGTCGGTCAGATTCTCGCTTTCAAATTCGGGGCGCGATTCGGACACGATTCCGAACGTCAGCGCGCTTAATTTACTATATACCTTTTTATATGCGTCGCATCCCTGACGTTCATAGCTGTTGTGAGTCGCTATGAACGAAACCTCGTTGAATTTAACTCCGTTATTTAAAGCCTCGTCAAGGTCGAATGCACAGAACGAGTTTTCGTCGGCGGGCGTGTATTCGGAATAGAATTCTTCGAGTTTAGCAAGATGCGCATTCTGATATTCGTAATTTTCGTTTATCTCCTTTTTCGCCTCGGCAAATACGGAGGGAACGGCGAAAAGTACGGTAAAAATTGCCGCCAGAAATCTTAAAATCTTCATTTATATCTCCTAAAAATCCGTGTAGTCAATACTTACGCGTATGTACTTTTTGCCGTCGACGGTCTCCGGTTTCATTTCAGAATATCCCGAATAAAATTTTTCGAGCGAATCCATGAGTTCGTTCGCCTTTTTTTCGTCAAGCGAAAAGTACATGAGAGTCTTGTTTTCTTCGTTTTTTGTAAAATCGGGTATTATCATATTATATATATTTTATCCTTATATAATGAGAACGGGGACTGCGAATACCGCAGTCCCCGCAGTTTTCATAACTTATTTTTTAAGTCCGTTTGCGTAATTTTCAAGCTTTGAAACAAGCTCGTCGGTGTTGATTATTCCGAAACGCATGAGGAGAATAAGTATATGCATAAACAGATGAATAAGTTCAGTCCACATTTGTATTTGCCTCCGTTTTTATTTTATTTGCACTCTGCGACAAGCTCAGCGTAATAATCGGTAAGCTGTGCCGCAGCCTGATCGCCGAGCGAAACGAGCTCAAGCGATTTGTTCGCAGGATAAATTACCGACATGAAGTCGTTGCCGGGGATGATGTAGCCTATCTGGTCGTTCATCAGTCCGAATACGAGCATGTGTCTGTCTCCGGTGATTTCCTGAAGCGTGGGCTTCGTCCAGTCGGTGTTCGTCCACGAGGTCTCGGACGTGAGGAATCCGCCGTATGCGATCTCCGCCGCAAGCTCACCGGGAACGAGAGCAACCGCGAGGTCGTTTCCTATCTCCATGTAGCCTATTTCGGAGAGAACGGAAAGTTTGCCCTTGTCGTTGAGAACCTTGTTTGTTACAAGTCCCATTTTGCCTGCGAATGTAAGAATCGGGTTGTCAATCGAGAATTTAACTTCCTTATTTCTTATATTGAGAAGGGGAGCGACTTCGTTTTCGTCCGCGTTCTGCATGAGGACGTCTGCGAGAACTTTGCCGTAAACCTTAAGATTTTCGGGTCTCTCAAGTCCTTCGCACTCCTCGGGATGAACCTGAGTGGTGCCCTGCTCCGCGTCGAGGATGAGGAGGAAGTTATATCCCATCTCGTTGACAGCCTGCTCCATATAATAAGGATAGTCGCCGGTAACGTCGGTTCCGCCTGCTCCGTAGCCTACGCAGTGGATGGGAGAGGTCGAGAATACGGTACCCTTGCTTCCGTCGTCGGGAACGAAACGGAAACGGTCGAAGTTGGTGTCGAGAACGTAGGGAGGTCTCTTATCCTTTACGTACTCGGTCATATCAAGCTCCGCATAGTAGAGCTTACCGGTTTTCATGGATTCTACGGCAGCCTTTACGGTGTCGCCGGTAACCTTATAAAGGTTCTCCATGTACTCTTTATTCTGTCCGTTAACGGGAGCCTTGCCCGAAATGTTTCTGAATCCGTTGCCCAGCTCCTTGAGAAGAGGACCGTTCATGCCGAAAGTATCTACCGCGCTGTGCTGATGAAGAACGGAGATGTTAAGGCTCGTGATGTTCATTTCCTTGCAGTAATCCGCAAGAGAGAGACGGATTCCTCTTACGTCGGTAAGAGATATTCCGTAGCCGTCGATGACTGCGAATACGGTGATTCCTCTTGAACTCGAGTCATCGAGAGCGATTGTTCTTACTTTAAGATCGTCCGATACGCTCGTAACAAGTTTATCCTTAACGGAGAGAGAACCTGCAACGTAGTGTTTGCCGTCCATGATGTTCTGACCCTCAAGGAGCGAAGCCTCGCCGTAGCCGAGCGACCACTGCGCGCCCTCGGCGGGTTCGCTTAAGAATTCGGAACTGCCTGCCATGAATCCGTCGGACGAATACTTATCCGAGCTCTCCCATGACTTGGGAGCGGGGACGAGGAGGTTTATAGCCTTTACAAGAACTTTAATAATCTTGTCAACAGCGTTGTAAAAACCTTTTGTGATTTTGTTAACGTTCTTTGTGCCGTCGGATTCCGCTATGATGTAATCGTCCTCATACTCCGCCGCGAATGCCGCGGGAGCGAGGGGAAGAATCATTGCGAAACAGAGAACGACGGCGAGAATTTTCTTAAGATGTTTTTTCATTTTGCCGTTCTCCTTTTATCAGAATTTTTCAAGTTTAGCCGCTACTCTGAGTATCGTGCGTGCCTCTCCGGCGGTGATGTTTCCGTCAGCGTTGAGGTCGCCCGCTTTGAATGAAAGTCCCGTGAGATTTTCAATCTTTGCCGAGTGTCTTAATGCGAGTCTTGCGTCCTCTGCGGTTACCTTTCCGTCGAGGTTAACGTCGCCCTTGAGATACTGAGGTTCGCTCTTTTTGATTGCGAACGAATCGACGTTCTTAACTGCCGTGCCGTCTGATGTGTACGCGTCGAAATAAAGCGTATCGCCGTCAACGGTTATTTTTGAGAACATTGATTTTTCGGTCTTGTAAATCTTCTCTGCGGTGGGGAAAGACTTGCCGGATTCGCCGTCGCCGAGGTCGGGATAATGCTTGCTTCCCGCGGTACCGCTTATAATGTATACGGTTCCGGTCGGGTCTTCCATAGTCTTGTACGCTTCGTCGTTGTAAATGCTCGTTCCGGTGTATCCGTTGCTTGCAATTTCGTTATTGTTAAGAGCGTTCGTTCTTAAATAAACGTGGTCGTGACCCTGGAATACTATGTCGATTCCGAGTTCGGGCATGAGCGTCTTGAGCTGACCTCTGATAGCCGTAACGTCGTCGTCGTGATAGTGCGTACCGTTGGTGTATATGCCCTTGTGAAGTGCGACGAATTTCCACTGTGCCGAGGACGAATTCATATCCTTCTTAAGCCAGTCAATCTGCGTGTCGGTAAGAGCGTCCTTGTCGTTGAGGTCGTTCGTGTTGAGAACCGCAGCGTGAATGTTATTATAATCGAATGAATAGTAAACGCCGGTCGTCGTGTCCTGCTCGGGTGCGTTGTCTATATAGAAATTCGTAACCGTTGCGTTCTGACCGTAACCCTCGTGGTTGCCCGCCGCGGGAGCGAAGAACGTGTTCATAATCGTCTCGCTTGCCTTGCCGTCGAGAGCCCACTGCCACTGCTTTAAGTTGTTGCCGTGGTCGACGATGTCGCCGGTGTTGAGAATGAAGTCATAGTCTGCCGCTCTGCTCGCAAGCTCAAGTGTGCTGTACCAGTCCTGATACTCGTCGGGACTTGAAGCCTGGGGGTCGGCGGTGTGGATGAACGTTACCGAATCGCTTCCGTCAGCGGTCGATATGGTTCCGGTCTCGCTCCACCAGCCGAGCGAAGCGTCGCCGACTCTGTAATAATATGTCGCGCCGGCTTTGAGTCCGGAGAGTTTAACCGTATGTCTCTGAGTCGTGAGCGCGTGGTCGAATATTCCGAATACTCCGACGTCGACTCCGGGGAACGTTCTGGTAGTTTCAGTTGTAATCTTCTGAGCGTCTATGCCGTCGTCAACGTAGTTCCTGCCCGAGAAAACAGGTTCGGACTTGCCCTTTGCATAAATTTCAATATCGGTTCCCTTTACGGAATACTTTGTATACCAGTTGATGTTTGCAGTCGTTTTAGTATCCTTGCCGAACGTTACGGTAACCTCGGAGGGTTTTCTCATATTTTCGCTCGTTGCCAAAACGGCAACGGGACCCGAATAAGTATACGAAACGTTGTTATCGCCGTTTGCCTGAGGAACGTCGTCGTTTACCATGGAGCCGATGATGTTCTTAAGCGACCAGCCGATGCTTCTCTTTCTGGGCGGGTCTATATATGTGCTTCTGAGATTTCCTATAATCTCGTCGACCGAATATCCGTACTGCTTGACGATACCCTTTTTAAGGAGCATATTGATAATGCCCATCGCCGATTTGTCCGAACCGAGAAGTCCGAGAACGCCCGAGATTGCGTAGTCGAAATATCCGCCGAGAGTCGAGGATTTGTCAAGTCCGAGCACGGTTTCGAGATTGATTTCAATATTCGAAAGAAGCTCGTCCATTATAACGCTGTGAAGCAGATCTTTAAGTATTATATCGATAAGTTTATCGGTAAGACTTCCGTCGTCGCACTGCGCGAGTACGTCGAGCATGAATGCGTCGTCGGAGATGTCCTCGTTGCCTTCATACATGTAAACAAGAACATTTTTCGCCGCGTCGCCGAGCGTGCCGGCTTTGTTTCCGCTGCCGAAACCGTATTTTGAAGCGAACTTATTGCTCGTTTCCTCGGAAATCGGCTCGTTGAGCAGAGCGGTTACTGCGTTGTAAATGATATCTCTTAATTTCGTCGTGTCTTTAAGATAATTCTTTTCAAGCTGCGACGAAATATCCTTTACGAGGTTCATTATGTTTTTGCCGTTGAATACGGCGATGCCGGCAATTGTGATTCCTCCGCCGATAAGGTCGTTGAGTTTTGACTGAAGGTCAAGGTTAAACGACTTCTGAATGTAGTCGATAAGACTGCCGTCTTCCTTTATTCCGGGAACAACCTTCTCATTTATCAGGCGCATTACGATATTCGTAACGTACTGAGCGAGGTCGAGGTCGTAATACTGATTGTTAAGCGACGCGCTCTCTCTGTAGGGAACTGCGTACGTCTTGCCGTCGGAATCTGTTACGGGCTTGACGCAGTCGGCGTCATATACGTTGAAATCGGCTTTTACGCTGTTACCGCTCTTTGTGAATGTCGTCTCTCTGAACGTGTGGGGGAACTCGACGAGACTGCACGTCATTATCGAGTAAATCGCCTCTCCGCTGTCGGAGTATGTCGAGGAGATATCGCTGCAGTGCGAGTGACCGGTGAATACCCAGTGCATGCCTGCGTCCGCGAGCTTGTCGGAGACCTGCTCCCAGTTGTCCATTACGAATCCCTGAAGAACGTAGCCCTGGAAGTATGACTGCGGGCTTAAATCCCAGTGAGTCATACCGATAACTGCCTCACCGCTTGCCTTTGCGTCGGCGCATTCTGCAAGAATCCAGTTCATAAGTTCGTCGGTAATGTTGCCGCCGGTCTCATGCTCGTCTTTTTTGTTCTCGGTATTGTCCTTTGAATACTTGCCGGCGTCCATGACGATAAGTCTGTAACCGCCGTCAAGTTTAACGGAGTAGGAGAGCATGCCCGCCTTACCCGTTGAAGGACGGAAGGTATGGTACGCGATATCCCAGCCGAGATTTTTATAAGTCTGCTTAAAGAGCTCCGGCGTGGTTTTCATCGTCGTCTCTTCCTTGCCGTTCATAAATGTGGACGCGTCGGAGTTGTTGATATCATGGTTGCCGTTTGTAACGATAACCTGAATGCCCGTGTCCTTTTCGAACTGCTCGAGACGTTTTGCGAGAGCCTCATGGTTTGCAAGCTCGCCGTTTGCCGAAATGTCGCCCGCAAGAAGCAGATATTTCATGCCGTTTTTCTTTGCGTGCTCCTCTACCGCGGCAAGAGCGGAGTCAAGCAGTGAATCCATCTGTTTTGCATGTTTGTTGTTGGCATGCGCCCATGACATGTAAGCGTCATTGTAGTTGCCTCTGTTGAAATCCGCGACGTAATGTACGTCGGAGATCGAAGGCAGTGTAAGCACGCCCGCCTCGTTGTCCGCCGAAGCGATAAACGACAGGGGCATTGCCGTCAGAATCATCATCAGGCTCAGTACGAGCGCGATAATTTTTGACGACAGTTTTGATTTTGACGTCGGTGCTGACATAAGTTGACCTCCTGATACCCCGAATGTGAGTACCCTGTAACGCATGAAACGCCGCAAACAAATCAAGTGCGGTTTTTTATGCGCTGCGGGAAAGCCGGGGCGTAGTAATACATATTCATTATAAACTATTTAAAAATAAATGTAAATAACTTTTAATGAAGATTTATAAATAATTATATGTAAAATAAGCATATAATGAGTCGAAAACGTCGAAAATTGATTAAAATATTAATTTTTTTTAAAAAAAGTTTGACTTTTTGTTCATAAAATGATACAATTTTAAACAAGAAAGAGTTATTCGGGAGGCTGAACCGATGTCCATGCTTTTCAGATGGCTGCAGAGATTTGCCGCCATAATCGCCGCGTTCACGGCTTTGCTCGGCGTTAAACAGAATACGGTCACGGTTTCGCTGTACGCAAACCCGTCCTCGGGCTATTCGTGGGAGTGCTCGTTTGACAGGCAGGGCGTTATGACGCTTTCGGACTCGTATTATAAGCAGAATCTTACGCTGTTCTCCGACGACACGAAGGACGGAAAACAGTACTTTATATTAAAATCCATCGGCGAGGGTACGGTCAACGTACGGTTTAAGTATGTAAACAGCCGGGGCTATGTCGCAAGCTCGTATACGTACAGATACTCGGTGTCAGATACCGGACGAATAACGCTGATAAGTAAAACTTAGCGCGAATGAAATTTTAAATAACCGTCGAATTGAATAAGAAAACAAATACCGCCCGCATGCAGAAACGAATCGCATGCGGGCGGTTTTGTCAAAAAAATGGGTTTAAAAAAGAAAATATGTGTTAAAATAAAAAAATCAGCGGATTTGATTATCTGCTGATCAAGGAGATGTCTAAGCATAAGAGAGTCAATTTCATAAGCCCAAAAACATACCGTATCTCAATAGCGAGAACGGTATTTTTTTAATATGAAACTTATATTTCAGTTTTAATTGTCCGTGTATTTCAAGGAAAAAACCGTTCTCAGAGGCGTGAGACGGTGCGTTTTGGGCTTATGGGGTTCGACTCTCTTTTGCTATAATATTCCGCGCCGAAGATTTATCATCCCCGGCGCAGTTTTTATTTCTTATTCTTCTTTTTAATTTTATTGAGTCCGGCGTTGATTTCGAGAATCTGCTCTTTTGTAAACAGACCTCCCGCCATCATGCACACGCGTTTTACCGTAAAGCTTTTGCCCATGTCGATAAGGCTTTTGTTTATCTTCATACCCGACGCCATGTCCGCCATTCCTCCGGTGGAGCCTTTTTTATTCTTCATCGTTTTTTTGACCATGAGCGCGATTTTTACGGCTAAAATCTTACCCTTGAACGTCGAAAGAATATCGCCGATCGTATCGTTTATGCTCATATATCCGCTCGGGGTCTCGATTTCGAACCAGTTTATGACCGCTGTTTCGTCTTTGAGAATGTAGCTCTCGTCGGGCTTCTCGACTTTTCTTATAACGCTTTCGTCGGTGCATTCTCCCGCTTTTGCGGTGAGTTTTGTTTCGCCCTCATTTTTAACATTATAATAAAAGAACGGATATCTGCCCTTTTTCTGAACGCCGAGACTTTCGCCGTCTGCAAATAATTCGACCTCGGGCTGATTCGTATAAACGGTGACCTTCGTTACGTCCTCGGTTCTGTTTACATATCGCTTTGAACATATATGAACGAACGGCTCGTCGGACAGCCACGCCTTATATGCGTAGAACGCGTCCTTTTTATACTTTCTGTCGAACGTGACAAGACCCTTGTGGTTCATGCCGTTTTCTCCGCCCTCGCTCCTTGCGTCGGCGGCAAAGTCGAACATGTTCCATACATGCGTCGCCCATATCCACTTGCGTTCGTCGAGCTGTTTTATAACGTCCTCGTGGTACAGAGCCTGATACTCCTCCGTATAATCGCCCTGCTCGGGAGCGGACGTGTGCCAGTTGAGAGCCTCACATCCGTACTCGCTCAAACCGACGGCTTTATCGGGGTATTTCTTGTGGAATTTATCGAACCACGCGCCGTACATGTCGGTTTTTCCGCCGTACCAGCCGAAATAGTGGTTATACGATACGACGTCGGAAATTTTTGCGTATTCGCTGTCCGGGTCGCACATGCTCAGAACCGCTGTTACGGTCTTTCTGCTCGGGTCGAGTCTGTGAACGAGGTCGTTTAACTTCTTATGATTTGCAAGAAGCGACGGGTCGTTTGCTCCGTTCATCGTTATCTCGTTGGAAAGTCCCCATACGACTATGCTCGGGTGATTGATATTCTGACATATAAGCTCCGTCATCTGCGAAACCGTATTGGCTTCGCCCTTGGGCATGTGCCTTGAAATATAAGGGATTTCCGCCCATACGACCATTCCGCGTTCGTCGCATAAATCATAAAAAGTCTGACTGTGCTGATAGTGCGCAAGCCTTATTGTGTTCGCGCCGACCTCACAGATAAGGTCCATGTCCTCTCTGTGCTCCTTTTCGGTCAGGGCATTGCCGATGCCCGGTCTGTCCTGGTGACGTGAAACTCCGCGCAGGGGGTATTCTTTTCCGTTTAAAATGAATCCTTTCTGCGAATCGATTTCGTACGTCCTTAATCCGAAACGCGAGGAAATAACGTCCTTTATCTCTCCGCCGACGGTCAGGTATGCCGTCATTGTGTATAAATACGGATCCTTTACGCCGTTCCAGAGATGAATATTGTCAAGCTTTATAACCGTTTTTGCGTTTTTTGCGTCGGTCTCGGCAGACGAAATTTCATTGCCGTCCATATCGGTTATAACGAATTTAACGAGAGCGTCTTTTTCCGATTTTACGTACGCTTCCGTGTGTACTTCAGCCGAATTTCCGTTTATTTTCGGGATAATTTTAATGCCCGGCGCGCCGTAGTATTCGAGGTCAAAATGCTCTTTACTTACGCCTATAATGCTGACGTCTCTGTAAATTCCGCCGTAGAACGTAAAGTCGGCCATCTGCGGATAAACGAAGTCGTTCGGTGAATTGTCGGCAGAAACCGCAAGGATATTTTCATCCTTTATATCGTCAAGCTTTACACAAAATGCCGAATATCCGCCGTCGTGCGTGAAAATTTTTCTGCCGTTGAAATATACTTCCGCGCTCGAATTTACCGCCTCAAAACGTATGAATTTAACCTCGGCATCACCGAGTTCGGCGCGCGTGAGCTTCTTCAGATACCAACATTTTCCGCGATAGTAGTCGTTTCCGCCGTCCTGCCCGTCGACGCCGTTCCACGTGTGGGGCAGGTCGACGTGTTCCCAATTGCCGGGAATCGTTTCCGGGACGGATTTTGCCGTTTTTGAAAACAGCCAGTCTTTATTTATATTTATAATTTCTCTCATTTTATTTTTCCTCCGAACCGGGAATTTCGTTTTTGTTCTCGAATTCGACAATGTCGTCTGCGTACTTTTCCTCGTCGGCGTCACGCGCGTTGTCGTCGAGTTTATAGAGGAAGTGCATGCTTATAAGGCTTATCAGCGCGCCGATAAACGGTAAAAACGCCGTTACGAAGTAGATTTTTTCGTCTACGCCCGCAGCCTGTTCGAGCGCGCCTAATTTCTCGTCGTAGCCCGTCGCGCCGATTGCGAACGATACGACTGCCGCGCCTATGCCCTGCGCCGCCTTGCGGAAGAACGAATATGTGGCGTAAATCGAGCTTTCCTCTCTTCTGCCCGTTTTGTGCTCCTGATAGTCGATACAGTCCGCGACGAGAGCCCACATCAGAGTCATGTAGAACGCCGCGCCGAACATGGCGAGAGCGACGAGCGCTATCCATATAAACGGATTTTTAATTTTGACGAACGCCGCAACGCCCGAAGCAACGGCAGAGAGAAGGAACGGGTATGTGCAGAGCTGTTTTTTCGTGAATTTCTTAAGCGCGGGCTTTGCTAACAGAATTCCTATCGCGACGGGACAGCCCGCAAGCATTGACGCTATTGTAATAAGGTTCGTATTTTTGAAATAACACATGAAAATGTACGGCATACTCGTCGTGACCGTCATCATCAGCGCGATATATGCTACGGTTGAAACGGTTACGCCGAGCATATGCTTGTTACGTAAAAACGCCTTGAGAGTTTTTATATAGTTTATCTTCTGTGCCTGCGCGGGAGCTCCTGCGGTGCGCTCGGTCGTCATTCTGCAAAGCAGTTGAAATGCGATAAGCCCGAGAATACCCATTACCGCTACGAATATTATAAATATGTTTCCGCGCGGATTGTCGTTTTCGTCATAGACGATAAGCGGGAGGATTATCATAATCGGAATCTGCGCCGCCATCGCGCCTATGCTTCGCCATGTCGACAAATCGCTCCTGCCGGCGGGGTCGGACGTGATGCACGACTGCATCGAGCCGTACGGAACATTTACGCTTGTGTACGCTACGCTCCATATGCAGTAAAGCCCGAGACACATTGCGATTTTGACCCAATACGGCGCGTTCGGGACGTAAATAAACATTAAAATGCTCGAAATCAGAAGCAGGGGGCTTGCCTTTAAAATCCAGGGCTTGAATTTGCTTCCGCTCTTTCCGGGCTTTGAAGCGTCGCACAGAGAGCCGATTATCGGGTCGTTTATCGCGTCGAATATTTTACCGAGCAAAATCAAAACCGCGAAATGCTCCGGCTTGATTTTCATGCACGTTACGTAGAAGATCATAAGATAGCTGTTGATGAACGCAAAGCTCATGTTGCATCCGAAGTCGCCGAACGCATAGCCTATTTTGTCGCGCATGCCGAACGGACGTAAATTTTTTTCGGAATTCATATAAAAACCTCCCGCGAGTTATTTATGTTTATTATATACTGTTTATGATAAATATGCAATACGTTTTTCGGATAATATCACGTAACAAATATAATGAAAAACATTTTTCGAGGTGATATAATTTATTACGAGGTTTTATATATGAAAAGAAAAAGGATAATCGTTCGTCCGACTCAATACATATTGATAGGATTTTTAATTATAATTATAACCGGAAGCGTTCTTTTGTCCCTGCCGGTAAGCGCCGCCGACGGCGTAAGGGTTGAATATATCGACGCGCTTTTTACCGCGACGACTGCCTCGTGCGTTACGGGGCTTGTCACTGTGCCGACTTTTTCGACGTGGAGTACGTTCGGACAGGTCGTTATTCTTATTCTGATTCAGATAGGGGGCCTCGGCGTGGTCGGCGTGGTGTCGTGGTTTATGACCGCGGTGCACAGAAAGGCGGGACTCAGCGAGCATATCAGAATCAGCGAGGCGTTTAATTTAAACACGCTCTCGGGGCTTTCCGCATTTGTAAAAAAGGTCGTGTACGGCACGCTTCTTGTAGAGGGCGTCGGCGCGCTTATGTATATGCCGGTATTCGTCCGCGACTTCGGATTAAGAGGAATATGGATTGCGGTTTTTAATTCCGTTTCGGCGTTCTGCAACGCGGGTATCGATATTATCGCGCCGGACAGCTTAAGCCGTTACGCACTTGACCCGATTGTCAATCTGACGACGTGTCTGCTTATAGTATTAGGCGGAATCGGCTACGTCGTGTGGTGGGATTTTATAAGAGTTTTTGAATTAATGAAGGGGCAGAAGCGCAGAAGGTTTTTCTCCCGTCTTACGCTTAACAGCAAAATCGCGCTCACCGCGACTGCGGTTTTGATATTTTCCGGCGCGCTCGGCTTTTTCATATTCGAATACGATAATCCCGCGACGATAGGAAATCTGCCGTTGTTCGGCAAGATTCAGGCTTCGTTCTTTCAGTCGGTTACGACGAGGACGGCGGGATTCTTTACGATAAATCAGAAGGAATTAACATCCGCGTCGTCGTTTCTGTCGCTTATATTAATGTTCATAGGCGGTTCGCCCGTCGGAACCGCGGGCGGAATCAAGACCGTGACTGCGGCGGTGCTTGTGGCGACGGCGTTTTCGGTTATTAAAAATAAAAATTCAACGGATGTTTTTAACCGCAAAATCGCCGATATATATATTAAGAAAGCGGCCGCCGTTACATGTTTTTCGTTCATTACGGTTTTTGCCTCAACCGTTCTTCTCTCGGCTGTCAGCGGGGGAACTCCGATGGACGTTATTTATGAGACTGTCTCCGCGTCGGCTACGGTCGGATTAAGCCGTGATTTTACTCCGACGCTGTCCGCTTTCGGAAAGATTATAATAACCGTGACGATGTACTTCGGCAGGGTAGGCCCCATATCGTTTGCGGTCGCGCTTACCGGCAGACAGAAGAATTCGAATTCGGTAAAGAACCCCGAAGAGGAAATCAGCGTCGGGTAGTAAGATGTTAAAAACGCCCGGATTGCAAAAAGCCGTTGTAATATAGGCGGTTGAGGTTCGGTTGATTCGTCCCGGACGCTTTTTCCTGTTTCCTAAAGGATAAAAAAAACCGTAAAAACATGTTTTCCGGTTCTGTATTTGTATTCGGAGAACGATATCGGTGCAAATCCTGACGGATTTGTTATTATGAATTTTATTATTTTTGGAGTTGTTGATTATGAAATTACATAAAAATTACGCCGTGCTGGGACTGGGCAGATACGGCAGAGCAGTTGCCGACGAGCTTGTCAGAAGCGGTGCGGAGGTTCTGTGCGTTGATATGGATCCGGAGACTGTCGAGGACACGGCGGCATATCTTCCGCTGTGCAAGTGTGCGGATATCACCGACCCGGGCGTTCTCGATAAGCTCGGAATTTCGAATATCGACGTTGCGGTTATCGCCATGGGCGGTAATTTCGAGGCGAGTATTATGGCGGCAATGCTTTGCAAGGAAGCGGGAGTCGGCGAGGTCATTGTTAAGTGCAAGGACGAAATGCACAGAAAAATAATGCTGAAAACCGGTGCGGACAAGGCTCTCGTTCCCGAGTACGAATCCGGCGTGAGACTTGCTAAAAATTTGATGTCTGCGGGCTTTATCGATATGGCGGAGATTTCCGACGAGGTTTCCGTCGTCGAGATGGAGACAAAACGCGAATGGGTCGGAAAAAGCCTTGCGGAGCTTAAATTAAGGGATAAATACTCACTCAATGTCGTAGCCGTTAAAAAGGGCTCCGACGTTACGACGGATATCGCGCCGCACGCCCCTATTGAAGCCGGGTCAAGCCTTATCGTCGTGGCAAAAACGGACAAGCTCAGGAAATTGATGTAATTTAAACTTTTATTGAAAATATCAATTTTTTCGTATATAATATAATCGTAAACATAAAAAAGAGGTAAAGGAAGTGTCGGCATGTGTACTGAAAATCGATTGTCCGCGGTAATGGCGGATGTTGTGAAAAAAGCAAAGTCGCTTTTCGGCGACAGGCTCGGCTCTGTTATCCTTTACGGTTCGTACGCCCGCGGGGATTATGATGAAGAATCCGACATCGACGTTATGATTACAGCTGATATTTCGCCTGATGAAATGGCTCGTTTCATCAGGGAACTGACGGATTATTCGGTTGATATGGACTTGACGAACGACATTGTATTATCTATCGTTTTGCAGGATTCTGCAACGTACGAAAAATATAAAAACAGTTATCCTTTCTTCATGAATATAGAAAAAGAGGGGGTTAAACTCATTGCCTGATGATGAAAAAAGAACCGTTGCCGAATACAGAATCGAAAAGGCAAAGGATTGCCTGCAGACTGTCGATAAAGTACCTGAACCACGCTGAAAAAAATAAATATATATTGTTTTTTAACCTAAAAAGTTTTTTATCGATAATTTGCAAACATATTTTATTCTTATTAAAATGTCCCGAAACCTGATGATTTCGGGGCATTTGCGTTTTTCGTTTCTTTCTCGCTGCGGTACTTTTGTACAGCGACACTCGAAAGAAAACGAAATTCAGGCACTTTCTCGGCAGTCTCACAGCTTGTCGAAAATTCTTCTTGATGATAATTTATATGCGGACAGCGCAAACAGATCGTATTACGCGGTTTTTCATTCCATGAATGCGCTTTGTGCCTTGAGAGGCGTGGGATATAAAAAGCATGCCGGGGTACTATCGGATTTCAATTTGAATTATATTAAAGAGGGTTTAATTGAAAAAGAGTATGCCCGCATTGCAAAAAGCGCATTTTCGGTAAGAACTCAAAGCGATTATTCGGATTTTTATGTTGTTTCAAAAAGTGAAGTACTTGAACAATATGAAAATGCTGAAAAGTTTGTTGCGAGAATCGAAAAAT
The DNA here is from genome assembly GCA_022763825.1 of Oscillospiraceae bacterium. Taxonomy (GTDB): domain Bacteria; phylum Bacillota; class Clostridia; order Oscillospirales; family Acutalibacteraceae; genus CALACW01. The sequence goes on from JALEQX010000053.1 coordinate 62,429, forward strand.
ATATAAATTCCCAAAAATAAACCGGAGCCGTTGTTTTTTTACGGCTCCGGTTTTTCTTTATTATTCAATTTACTTTTCGAGCAGGTCGATGAGTTTGACCGAATCAAAATATTCATTTGTAATTCTGTTGAACTCCGCCCACATTTTTGCCGTCCGGCACTGCTCGCGGTGTTCGCACGGCTCTGTTTTTTCGGAAACGCACGCTACCGGCGCGAGATCGCCCTCGGTTACGCGCAGAATCTCCCCTACGCAGTATTCCGACGGAGATTTCGACAGTTTGTAGCCGCCGCCCTTGCCGTGAACCGCCTCGACGAGTCCCGTTTTTGTGAGCGCGGGCATTATCTGTTCCATATATTTTTGTGATATGCTCTGACGTTTGGCTATATCCTTCATCGGGATGTAACCGCCGTCGTCGTGTATTATGAGGTCGAGAAGCACGCGCAGAGCGTACCTGCCTCTTGTAGAAACCATCATGTCAAACACCCCGAAAGCAATAATTTACCGCGTTGCACGCAATAAATTATTGCAGTGAACAGCAGGCAGCGGGCAGCGGTTAGAAATTACATAATACCGACTGCTGACAACCGACCGCTAATCACTGAAACAATAAATTGTCCCGGAAAATTATTGTTTAATCCCTTTTTTCTTATAATAATCGTCGATTGCCGCCTTGATTGCTTCCTCTGCCAAAACCGAGCAGTGCATCTTGTGCGCGGGAAGTCCGTCGAGAGCCTCGGCAACAGCCTTATTCGTAAGCGTAAGAGCCTCCGACAGGGGCTTGCCCTTGATAAGCTCTGTCGCCATGGAGCTTGAAGCGATTGCGGAGCCGCAGCCGAACGTCTCGAATTTAACGTCCGTTATAATATCGTTGTCTATTTTAAGATATATTTTCATTATATCTCCGCATACGGCGTTGCCTACCTCGCCTACGCCGTCGGCATTTTCGATAACGCCTACGTTACGGGGATTTGTGAAGTGATCCATTACCTTTTCGCTGTATAATGCCATTTTAATTACCTCTTTACTTAGCTAAAATAAATTCCTTTTCTCCGTTGACTTTTTCGCGCCACAGGGGAGACATACTGCGGAGTCTGTCGATAACCTTGGGGATTACTTCGAGCATATAGTCGATTTCCTCCTCGGTGTTATTTTCGCACAGCGAAAGTCTTAACGAGCCGTGAGCGATTTCGTGCGGTCTGCCGATAGCGAGCAGAACGTGACTGGGCTCGAGCGAACCCGACGTGCATGCTGAGCCGGACGAAGCGCATATACCGTCAGCGTCGAGCAGAAGCAGTATGCTCTCGCCCTCAATGCCCTCAAAGCAGAAGTTTACGTTTCCCGCAAGTCTGTTTACCTCGTCGCCGTTGAGCGTCGAATACGGAATCTTTTTAAGTCCGTTTATAAGTCTGTCCCTTAATGCGGAGACTTTAGCTTTGTTCTTATCAATATTGGCGCATGCCTCTTCGAGAGCCGCCGTCATTCCCATGATTGCGGGGATGTTTTCCGTACCGCCTCTCTTGCCCCTCTCCTGGGCTCCGCCCTCGATAATATTCGTAAGGTTTATGCCCTTTCTCGCATAGAGAATACCGATACCCTTAGGTCCGTGGAATTTATGAGCCGACAGCGAGAGCATATCGATATTCATATCCTTAACGTTTATATGCTCGTGACCTGCGGCCTGAACCGCGTCGGTGTGGAACAGAACGCCCTTGTCCTTGCAGACCTTTCCGATTTCGGGAATGGGAAGAATCGAGCCTATTTCATTGTTTGCGAACATTGTCGTAACAAGGCATGTGTCCTCTCTTATCGCCTTTTCGACCTGCTCCGGGGTGATATTTCCCTTTTCTCCGACGTCGAGAAGCTCGATTTCGAATCCCTGTTTTTCGAGTTTTTTAAGCGTATGAAGAACCGCATGGTGCTCAAATGCCGTTGATATGATGTGCTTTTTGCCTTTTTTTGCGCCTATCATCGCGGCGGATATGATCGCCTGGTTGTCCGCTTCGCTTCCGCCCGAGGTGAAATATATTTCCCTTGCTTCGCATCCGAGGCACCTTGCGGCTCTTTCTCTTGCGTCGCAGAGAGCCTCGTTTGCCTTCTGTCCGACAGTGTGGAGACTCGACGGGTTGCCGAAAATTGTTTCCATATAGGGGAGCATAGCGTCTATCGCCGTACGGCTCATTTTAGTCGTGGCGGCGTTGTCTGCGTATACGTTCATGATAAATCCTCCAGTCATATATAAAGGTTAAATGCCGTACCGACATTTACCTATCTTTTTCATAGGTTAGTATAGCATCGCCAACCTACCTTGTCAATAGGTAAATGATTTTTTGCTATTTTTTCCGCAATTAATAAAAAATATACGTGATCCCGCATTCTAATTGTAGAAAATATCCGATTACCTGAAAGGATTTTAATTTGAAATGTGACGTAAAGATATGATAATTGTAAATAAAATGTTAAATATTTTCAAACACCTTTATTTTCATAATAAAATAAACTAAAATAGTTTTAACTATCAGTGTTTTATGTTACTCATCACTAAAAACGGAGGTATTGATATGCGAAAAACAAGAAAAAGAGTTCTGGAGCTCCTTGCTTTCGTCATGGTCGTTTTGACAGCTGTGTCATGTATCAGCTTTCTTGCGCCCATAGCGGCTTCGGCGGCGGTGCAGGACCCGACTCTTACTGATTTGACGTTCGTTGTACCCGAGGCGATTTATCTTGCGCCCAACAGCGCGTCGCTTACGAGCGCGACTTCGTCATCATTCCAGTATTATGTAAACAATACTGTTACGGGAGCCGCCGAATCGACGGCGGGTACGACGGGACGCGTGTACTATAAGTACGACGGCGCGTCGAACGCGACTCTGACGTATAAATTCCTTGATAAAAATCTTTCGGCTCTCTCGGGGGGAAGCATTACGCATCCGTCCTATCTTACGAGCGGAACGGCAGGTTCGATCACTGCGGGTATGTCTCCCTCGCTCGGTGCGAATGTAACGGGATGCTACATTCAGTGGACGTTAAAGTTCGCCGACGCAAAGGATTCGAACAAGACGAAGTCCGCGATTGCGTATACTTATGTATATAAGCCCAACGTAATGCCCGCGGCGGGCGGCGCGGACGCAGGTTCGGGCGCACGCGGTGCAAACTGGGCAGGTAATATCACGTGGATTTCCGGCGCTCACAGCGTTTCCTTTGTATCCGGTAACGGCGGAAGAGAAGATTATGATGACGACGGTGATTACTTCGCGTATATCACCGGAGACAGAGGCTTCTCGGCATTTATTCAGAAGGATAATCCCGCCTACATGGGCTCGACGAGGGTAACAAGCGGAACTAAGGCTAAAATTAATTCCTCAAGCTGGACCTCCTCGACCGCCGGCGCCGATATGCAGTATGTCGTATACGGCGGTACGAATACCTCTGATGCCGCGCATGTTACTACTGACGGAAACAATAACTCCGGCGGATCATGGGGCTCGCCCAACGCCGGCTCCAACGTGTTCTCGGTAAGAAACCTCGAATGGGGCAAATACAGAAAGAACGGTAAACATTGTTCGGTTGTTGTAACCTCCGACGCGGTTGCAAGTATAACGATTGACTCGAGCCGTTACTCGAATCTTAAGGATATCCCCCAGCTTGCCGTCGGTATGATGGTTACGGACGACCAGAGATCTAACGGTAACTCGGGTAACTGGTATGTCGCGGATAACTCCGGCAGAACAGATTTCAGGGCTGATACTCATTATACTTCCGATACCAATATGAAAGGACTCTATAATGCAAAGAACTATATAATTGCAGGTGAGTCGACATCGTGGGATAACTGGAGCCATAACGAGACTGAGGGTCTGCGTTATGCAGGCGCATGGCCGCGCGATATCTCCGAGAGCACTCCGATGTACACGGTACATGGATTTTATTCTAACAAGGACGGCAGCTATCGCGCCGCAGGTCACGTGCTTGTCGACCTTAAGGCAACCTATAATAATAAGGCTGCTCTCCGTACCGCCGTTCAGAACGCATTAAAGGCATTCCCGAACTTCTCGGTTACTTCCGATTCCTACGCTACGAGCGCATTCGAAAGCTCGCAGACAAATTCCCGGTGGAATTCATTTGTAAATGCATATAAGAACGCATATAAAGCTCTTACTCAGGTTGACGGCACCTCCGTTGACGTCGCAAATCTTGCGAAAAACCTTAACGACGCCGTAGCCGCATTGAGCGTAAGAACTACGTTCAATCCCAACGGCGGTACAATAAACGGTTCGTCCTCCGCATATACCACCGGCTGGCAGGTTATCGGTAAGAACGCGAACATCTCCGTGGATTACTCCGGCTTTGTACCCGTAAGACCCGGATATGTATTCAAGGGCTGGGCGGATACCGCAAACGCATCGACGGGCGATACCTCCAATCCCCTTACCGTAGGTCATACAAAGACTCTTTACGCGATTTGGGAGAAGAAGACTCTCGATATCAATTTCGACAATATGTTCAGTTTAAGCGACTGGTCATATAACTCGATTTCTTCGACTCTTAATAATAAGACCGACGCGAGCGTTTCCGTTGACAGGAACGCGGGTTCGATTACGGTTAAAACCGGTGCGAATTCCGGCACT
>JALEQX010000030.1 GCA_022763825.1 Oscillospiraceae bacterium
CGCGTATTTCATAAAACACGGACAGACAAATACTTCAATAGCGATAAGCGCGGTATGCATTGTCGTTCTTATCGCGGGCGGACTTGTTTCGCTTTATTTCTATGTTAAAAATAAAAACGGCAATGATGACGGACGTTGAATGTTTTAAGAAAAACGGAGTTTAAATTTTGATTGATATTGATTACATAATGGAGCTGTTCGACTGGTGCAACTCCGAGGAAGAATGGAAAAAAGGGCTTGAACTTGCAAAAGATGTTAGGTGCGTAAGTGCATTTATACAGCCGGGTTATCCTTACGGCAAACGGGTTTGGGATAAATGCGCTGAGGTTTTCTGCGAAAAAACAGATGATGAAATCGAGCCGTATTTATTGGATTTGTTCGAATGGCTGGAGGATTACAATTGGCCCGGCGCGTTAAAAATCAGAGACAGGCTGATATCCTTTTCCGGCGAACGATTAAAAAGTCCGTTTTGCATTTTTCTCGATGAAATAAAACAGCTGTCGGACGGAGACAAAAAGCGGAATTGGTGCTTTAATTTAAGCGGTTTGCTTGAAAATGAGGATTTGAAAAACAGTCTTGAAAAAGAATACGTCGATTTTCTGCAAAGAGAAAAGAACCTGTATGAAAATGGGCAAAAAAGGTGATGAGTATGGTCATCAATATTGATACGGAAAAATTAAGGTATCTGCTTGCCGGTTTGGAGTTTGAATTCGATAATTGGATTTACGGAGTGTTAAATAATTCCGACGATACACCGCGTTATTCCGCCGCCGAAATTGCATACATAATGGGGTGTTATATTTCTGTTATGAAATATATAGACGGAAAACCGCCGTATGTAAGCGTTAAAAAGTATTTTGACGACAACGCTTTTACACGCAAAGAGTTTAGGCGGTTTGAGCGGTTGAGGCAATTGAGCAAATCGGATGTCACAAGGCGCGAGAGTACAAATATTGATAAAATCAAGTTCCTTTTGGAAACAGAAAAAGAGGAGATTGTCATTTTAATTAAAAATGTCGTGAATGATTCTAAAACGGATCCTCATTATTCGGCAGTCACCGCGTCCAACAAAATTAAATGTTATATTGATATGATGAACTCCCTCGGCGAAAAAACGCCGTTTGAGGATGTTGTCGGATTCCTCGAATCCGGCGGATTTACAAAGGAAGAGCAGGCGTTGTTTGACCGGCACAGAAAAACAGAGTCGGAGTATTACATAGAAAAACGGTATTGATATATTTAAGAAAAGCAGAGTGATATTTAATGAAATATCTTGACGATTCGGTATTTGATATTTACCCGGAGGACGAGGCGTGGAAAATCGCAGAGGAAAAGGCGAAAGAATATTTAAAAGAATACGAAAAGGCAAAGCCGTTACTTTCGTCCGAATTTCTCGCGGAGTATGAAAAAAGTTATTTTCACGACTACGAAATTCAGACGTTCAGACCCGTAAAAACGAGCGGGACGGAATATAATTTCGAACTTGCTTTGAAAAAAGACGGACGTATTGTAACTGTAATTTATCACTCTGTCGACAGATTGAAAATTAATGTTAAAATTGACGGTACGTTAAGAATGTTCGACATTCTCGACAGCGAAATTCTCCCTGCCGGCGGCGGGAAACTGTCGCACGAATTTACGGTGAGTTCGAGCGAGGGCGGAAGTATGCACATAATTTGTAAGAGTATAACGGCGGAGATAACTTCAGATAAATAAGGCGGGCGTTATGAACAGGCTAAAACTGATTGACGATATCGGATTAGAAATAACGTGGAAATTGATATATATCGGGCTCAACGGCTGCGGGGAAATTCCGAAATCAATAGCACGCGGTGACATAATTGATTTTTTAAGCGAATCTTTGACAGCGATTAACCCGGAAACAGACAAAACAATTGAACTTATTTGCAATAAAGATGATGACGAGCAGTTTAATAAATTGATTAAAAAATATGCCGACGCTGACGAATCGGACATTTTGCTTCAAAAACGAAAATGGGTAGTTTGTCTGTTTAAAGTTTTGATAGATAACATTAACAAAGACTGTACGCAGGGACTGTTGGAGCTCATGGAGTTTTGGACGACAGTCGGAGCAGGTTCGGTGTGTCCGATAGTGTTTCCGAAAAAAGACAACGGAAGTTCGGTAACGGAATTTTTTACCGAAGCATCATACATAATGAATCTTAATAAATGCCGTGATTGGCTTGTTCGGGAAATAAATGATATTAAAAATTCGGAGGGAAAACAATGTCAATGATTGATGTATTAAAAGAATTATGTAAAAATAAAACCCTCGTGTCATTGTACACAGGTTTTGACGAGACGGATAAATTTACATTCGGCTATGTTTCGGCTGTCGACGAGGACTGGACTGCGATTCACATGATATCTCCGGACGGATTCGACGACGGCATACATGTTACAAGAACGGATATGGTGATCCGCGCGGATGTCGGCGGGCTATACGGCGAAAAAATGAATAAACTGATTGACGGGAATCCTGTCGCGGTGTATGATTTTTATGACGAAGACGGAGAAAACGGCATAATGCTGTCAGCGCTTTTGTATGCGAAAAATGAAAAATATATTGTTTCTCTCGAATTAGTCGACAGCGGGATTGTTGACATTACGGGATTTATCGACGGGATAAAAGACGGAATGTGCAGAATAAATGTTATCGACGAGTACGGCGCAGCCGACGGTGTTTCATACGTTCCCGTTGAAAATATAACTATCGTTACGTTCAGGTCGGCCGACGAAAAACGACTTGAGAAATTGGCGAAATAAAAATCAACCGTCTGATTTAATAAGGGAAATATATTATTATGAACAAATTTGTAAAATGTATAATTCTTATCGCTTTGCTGGTTCCGTCGTTTATCATGAGTGCGCTTGTCGTAACCATGAAAAACTATCATAAGCTCAACGAAACTAACACAGACATATATCATGCATCGGTTTCGGATGTTGAGTTTGTCAAAGAGTCCGACCCGAATTACATAAAGATAGATACCGCCGAGTACAAAGCCGAATTGAGAATTACATACGATATTTTGAAAACGTTAACAACCGAAGATACCGACAAAATATTGACCGCAGAGCGCGGAGATAATATTACATTCAGAATTAACAAAACCGATTCGGATAATCTGAAAAATTATAATTTTGTATGTATCCGTTCGCTGAGCATCGGCGAAGCCGATATTTTTACGCTTGACGATTTCAATGCAACGTTGACTGATGAAAATTTGCAGTATGAACAGAAAATTATAAAATTTATTATTGTTTATTCGGTCTTGGCTGTAATTGTGTGGGTTGTTTTAATTGTCTTAATTAACAAAAACCAAAAGAAATATAATGTCTCTCAAACCCCGCCGAAAAAAGCCGATTTTGCATTAAAAGGCAGTACGGCTAATGAAAAAATACGTTATTTTTTTATGAGATATTCTTTGCCGATTATTGTGATTGTGCTTTCGTTAATTGAAAAATTTACATATTCGCATTTTATTAAACTCGGCGAGACAACCTATGCGATCTGTGCAAGAGCGGTAATTTTTGCTCTGTTAATAATTTGCGTTGTTATATGGTTTTGCATTATCAAAAAGAAGCAGAAAAAATAAATTATTATCAGCATCCGAATCATTGTCCCCCTTGACTTCCGGGGCGGTATGATTTATATTTAAAGTACCATAAAAACAAAAGAGGTTATTCTAATGTCAAAGATATTTGCACACAGAGGATTCAGCGGAAAATACCCCGAAAATACTATGCTTGCCTTTAAAAAAGCGGTCGAAATCGGTGCGGACGGCATTGAAAACGACGTTCATTTTACGAAAGACGGCGTTCTCGTTATCTGCCATGACGAGTCGATAGACAGAACGAGCAGCGGTACGGGACTTATTCGCGATATGACCTACGACGAGCTTTGCAGGTTCGATTTTTACGGCAATTTCGAGGGCAAGTACGAGTTTCAGCGTATTCCCACGCTAAGAGAGTATTTCGAATTCGTAAAGGACGTCCCCGGTTTTATTACGAATATCGAGCTTAAAACGGGTATATTCGAATACCCCGGAATCGAAAAAGCCGTTATCGACATGATTCACGAATTCGGTCTTTCGGACAGAATTATCCTTTCGTCGTTCAATCACTTCACAATTATGCGCTGTCAGGAGTACGACCCGTCGATTAAGCTGGGCTTCCTTATCGAGAGCTGGATTATCGGCATGGGCGAGTACACAAAGAGCCACGGCGTTCAGTGTGTTCACCCGATTTTCAGAAACCTTACCCCGGAGCATTACGCCGAGATGAAGAACGCTGGCAGAGAGGTCAACACGTGGACCGTTAACGAGTATGAGGATATCAAACGTCTTGCGGACATGGGCGTTGATTCGCTTATCGGTAACTTCCCGGACAGAATGATTGAATTATTAAGATAAGAACCGATTAATATTTAAACCGTATTCGAAGCAGAAATTCTGTCGGCGGATACGGTTTATTCGTTATTGTAAATATAAAAATGCGAAATCGGAATAAAGTTCTGAAAATCATGAGAAATATTCCGAAATCGGCTTTTTTCTTGTTTTAATTATAATAATTCAGAGCGGTAAACGAATTTACCGCTCTGATGTTATTTTCTGTTTTAATATTTTTTATTTGCAGTCCTTATAGAACTCGTCGATATACGCTTCGATATCTTTTCTGGTTCCCTTATAAACTCCGGGGGCTTCCATTTTAGCCGAAACGGTTGCCGTCGCATAGAGAAGCGAGGTCTTAATATCCGACGTAAGTCTTTCGGTATAGTACGCCGCAAACGTCGTGTCGCCTCGGCCGGTACGTCCGGAGAGGTTTCTCGCTCTGATGGGGCAGGTATAGAACTCCCCGCCGTCGTACGCGAGAACTTCCGTGTTGTGGGTTATGAGAATTTCCTGTGCGCCCCACTCGTGAAGAAGCTTCGCCGCCTCTTTTCTGTCGGTAAGACCCGTGAGAATTTCAGCCTCCGCCGCGTCTGTTTTAAGAAAACGCACGTAGGGCAGAACCTTTTTCTTGTCAGCCCAGTCCTCGAAATACATTGAGCCGTCGTCCTTTACGTGTCTTAAACATGTCTGAACATCAACCGCGATGGGAGCTTTTTTCGAAGCCTCTATCATCATTTCGGTCGTGTAATCGCCGTAAACGAGACCGGCAAAGTGAATTATATCGCCCTCGATATCCGACGGAATGTCGTCAATGGTGAACGGTGTGCCTACGCTCGTGCAGCGGCACTCTCTGCGCTCCTTGTCGGGAGTGAAATATCTGTTGTACATGTTTGATGAAGAGGGGCTGGCGATGCAGTAGATGTCCTCTTTCGGGATTACGAACTCGTTGAGTCTGTCAAAATCCTTTTCGTTAAGACGGGTAACGGCGGCAACCTTGTGACCGAGGGCGTATGCCGACGCAGACGAGAAGTTGACCGCGCCGCCTACTACGTCGACTGCGTTTCCGAGATGGTCGACGTTGTGGTCGAGCGTAATATGACCTATGATGATGGATTCGTAATGCTTCATTTTTCGCACTCCTTATTTAATATTAAAAAGTCTTTTAGTGTTTTTGTTTGCTTCGTCGATAACAGTCTGCGCGTCGATACCGCGTATTTCTCCGATTTTTTCGGCGGCGAATTTAATCAACGACGAATCGTTGCGCTTGCCTCTGTACGGGACGGGCGCCATATACGGGCAGTCGGTTTCGAGCAGAATTCTGTCGAGCGGAACGTATTTTGCCGTTTCGACGCTTTTTACCGCGTTCTTAAACGTAACTACTCCGCCGAAGCCTAAATACATTCCGAGGTTTAATACTTCCCGTGCCGTCTCGACCGAACCCGAGAAGCAGTGAAGCACGCCTTTGGGCTTGTATTTTTTTAATAATTCGAGAGTGTCGGCGTGAGCCTCGCGGTCGTGGACGATAACGGGCAGATTCATTTCGTTCGCCTTTATAAGCTGGCGGGTGAATACGTCAATCTGAACTTTTCTCGGAATCTCGTCATAGTGATAGTCAAGTCCGATTTCGCCGACGGCGACGCACTTTTTCTCAATTAAAAGCGGATAAATTTTTTCGAGCTCGTCCTCGTAATCATCCTTGATATCCTCGGGGTGAAGTCCGCACGAGGCGTATATGAACGGATATTTTTCGGCGTATGAAAGAGATATTAAGCTCGAATTATAATCCGTCGCGCAGTTTATAACGTTCGAAACGCCATTTTCGCCGAGCGAATTTAAAACCTCGTCTCTGTCCGCATCGAACGCCGGGTCGTTATAGTGCGCATGAGAGTCGAATATGTTATTCATTTATCTTATCTTTGTTCCGACGGGCATTGAGTCGACGAATACTACCTTAACGTCGTCCTCACCGCAGTCGCCCGCGAGAATCATTCCCGCAGATTCAACTCCGCAGAGCGTTGCGGGCTTTAAATTTGCGACAACGATAACCTTATGACCGATAAGCTGTTCGGGCTCATACCATTTTGCAATGCCTGAAGCTACGGTTCTCGGCTTTCCCGTGCCGTCGTCGAGCGTGAGTTTTAAAAGCTTTTTTGCGCGCTTTACATGTTCGCAGTCCTTGATTTCGGCAACGCGCAGCTCGACCTTTGCAAAGTCGTCTATGCCTATCTGCGCTACGCCCTCGATAGCCTCTTTTACTTTATTGTTGTTAGCCTGCTCGGCTTTTATCTTAGCCTCTGTTTCGGCTTTAATCTCCTCGATCATCTTCTGTGCGTCGATACGCGCGAACAGGGGAGAAGCCGTGCCGACCTTTGCGCCTTCTTTGATTGCGCCGAACGTCTTAACGCTCTCGTAGTCGGTTATATCCGTGTTAAGCTGGGCAAATATCGCCTTTGAAGTCTCGGGCATAAAGGGTGAGATGAGAACGGCGAGAATTCTTATGGATTCGACAAGGTTATAGAGAACGGTCGAAAGTCTGTCCTTTTTCTCCTCGTCCTTTGCAAGAGCCCAGGGCATTGTCTCGTCGATATACTTGTTGCATCTCTTTGCAATGCTCATTACCGCGTCGAGCGCGTCGGCGATATGGAACGTGTCCATTGCCTGTTCGAACGGTTTATATGCGTTTGAGACAAGAGTTTTAAGTTCGTCGTCGACAGGCTCTAAAGCCGTATTGCAGGGCAGTACGCCGTCAAAATATTTGTTGACCATAGCTACGGTGCGGTTTACGAGGTTGCCGAGCGTGTTGGCAAGGTCGGAATTGAAACGCTCTATCATTGTGTCGTAAGATATAGAGCCGTCCTGCGCGTGGGGCATCTCGGAGAGAAGATAGTATCTTACCGCGTCGACGCCGAAACGCTTTACAAGATCCTCTGCGTAAATTACGTTGCCCTTTGACTTTGACATTTTATCCTCGCCGAAGAGAAGCCACGGATGACCGTAGACCTGCTTGGGCAGAGGCTCGCCTAAAGCCATGAGCATGATAGGCCAGTAGATTGTGTGGAAACGGATAATATCCTTGCCGATAATGTGAACGTCGGCAGGCCAGTATTTTTTATATAATTCGCTGCTGCCGTCCGGGTCGTAGCCGAGGGCGGTAATATAGTTTGAGAGAGCGTCTATCCATACGTATATAACGTGCTTGTCGTCGAACGTAACGGGTATTCCCCATTTAAACGACGTACGCGATACGCACAGATCCTGAAGTCCGGGCTTTATGAAGTTATTAAGCATCTCTTTCTTTCTGCTCTCTGGGTAGATGAAGTCGGGATTCTTCTCAATATGTTCCTCGAGTCTCTTCTGATATTTTGAGAGTTTGAGGAAGTACGCCTCCTCCTTAGCGTTTGTTACCTCGCGGCCGCAGTCGGGGCATTTGCCGTCTACAAGCTGGGAGTCGGTAAAGAAGCTCTCGCACGGAACGCAGTAGTGACCCTCGTAAGAGCCTTTGTAAATATCGCCCTGATCGTAGAGCTTTTTAAATATCTTCTGAACGCATTTTTCATGATAATCGTCGGTCGTTCTGATGAATTTATCGTAAGTCGTGTTGAGCATGTCGCAGATTTCTCTGATTTCTCCGGAAACCTTGTCGACGTACTCCTTGGGCGTAACGCCAGCCGTTTTAGCGTACTCTTCAATCTTCTGTCCGTGCTCGTCCGTTCCCGTGAGGAAGAATACGTCATAGCCCTGGAGTCTTTTAAATCTCGCTATGGCGTCGGTAAGCACTATTTCATAAGAATTTCCTATATGCGGTTTTCTCGAAGTGTAAGCTATTGCGGTGGTAATGTAGTATTTTTTCTTTTCCATAATTTATACCTCCGTATACAAAATATATTATAAACGCTGACGGCTTGTATTGCAAGAAAAATTTGATTATTTGATACTTGAATATTTACAGATTAAATAATATAATTAATTATAAAGTTTCTTTTCAAGGGGTATATTACTATGAAAAAGTTCAGAAAAGTCTTGTGCTTTGTCATGAGCGTTATACTTGCGGTATGCTCGGTGAGCTTGCTTGCGGCTGCGTATGACGAAAAGGGCAAAAAGTCGGCGGCGATTTTTGTCGATGGTATCGCGTCCTCCGACCTAATCAACGCCGAAACGGGCGAGACGATGTTTCCTCCGCAGGCAAAGCCGATTATAAAGGCTGTTAATAAAGTTCTGCCGACGCTCGTTTCCGACATTAAGAAAAACGACTATTCGGCTACTGCGGATATTATCGCCGACGCGGTAAATCCGATATTCGCGCCGATTTCATGCGATGAAAACGGTCTGCCCAAGGTCGAAACCAAGCTCGATTACGAATATCCCGATTCCGACAGCATAAAAGCCGTAATAAACGGAACCGGCGAGGAAAAATACATACGTTTTTCATATGACTGGAGACTTTCGGTTCTGTCGATTGCAGACGAGCTTCATTCGTTTATAGAATACGTAATGAAAGAGGGCGGACTCGATTCCGTTTCGCTTATCGGCTTCAGCATGGGTACGTGCGTTGTTATGTCGTATCTCAAGCTTTACGATTATCAGTACGTCGACGGTGTTGTTCTGCTCGCGGGCGGATATAACGGCGTTTCGTGCTGCGGTCAGCCGTTTGCCGATATGCTCGGGTTTGATTCCGACGCAATCGTAAGATACTTTGAGGCTCTTCTCGGCGACTCTTTCGCGGGCGTCGGCGTTAAGGCTCTTATGAGATTTTTAAACGTCACGGGTACGCTCGGAAAAGCCGTAAACATTGCGGACGCTCTGACGGCGGAGATAAACGACATTCTTTATAAGGACGTGTTCGTTAAATCTTTCGCGACAATGCCCGGCATGTGGGCTCTCATTCCGCTCGAATATTATGAACAGGCTAAGGACACAATAATAAACGGCTTCGGTTTTTCCGACGAATATATAAAGACTATCGACCGGTATCACTATGAGGTTCAGGCGGACATGGAGAATATCATAAACGGTATTCTCGACAGGGGAATAAATTTCGGTATCGTATCAAAATACGGTTTCCCCAACACCCCGTGCATTGAGGATATAAATTCAATGGCGGACGGCGTTATAGATACGCGTTTTTCGTCATTCGGTGCGACATGTGCCGATGTTACCGAGACTCTCGGCGATAATTACGTTCAGAAAATCGACAACGGACACGACTGCGTTTCTCCCGACAATATGATAGACGCGTCGACGTGCAAATTCGTCGATTATACATGGTTTGTAAAGAACAGCTTTCACAGCAATGACATGGAGTATTCGACCGGTCTCTGTCTCGATATTTTAAACGCCGACACTCAGCCGACGGTCTGGGATTTTAAGTACCCCGAGTTTAACATAATGACGAAAACGGGTATTAAGCCCCTGACTTCGGATAACGATTCGACGCTTTATACCGTAAGTTTCGAGGACGATACCGTTCTGTCTGTTCTCGGCAGTTTTATTATTGATTTTAAGAATGCGGTAAAATCCGCTTTCGGGAGATAATTTTATTCCGCGTTCGGAAATGCTTGCGGCTTTGCGGAAAGCTCGGCGGAATGTCCGTTTTATAAATTAAAAAACAATATAAAAAGAACGCAGACTGATTTACAGTTTGCGTTCTTTGTCATTTTTTTAATCAATACGTACGGTTCAATATCAGTCGATATCGTTAAGCAGTTCTTTCAGTGCTTTTATGTCCGCAGCGGTGAGGGTAACGCCCTTGCCCATTTTCTCATGGTCGGGGCCCCAGTCGCGGATATCGTACTTCGGCTCCTTGCCGTTCCAGCTGATAAGGTTAAGCTCCTTTGCCCAGCCGCCTGCGCCCTCGGAAATAACTCCGAAAGACTTTACGATTTCATAAGTAAACTCCGGCATGTACTTTTCCTCCTCTTTCAGATATTTTAAATCTATTCTCTTATATTATATTATGTATATATATAAAAATCAACTATAAAATAAAATATTTAAAAAATTATTTTTATTTTCAAAATAAAATAAAAATACCGGAGTATTAAAAAATGCCCCGGCCGATGCAATACGGAACGGGACGCTTGACAAAGCCGTGATTTGTGATATAATATAAGTGAAATAAGGCAGACCCGACGATAAACGGTTAGCCCCCATATTTCAGTTTTAAGTTAAATAACCGTCAACTTTTCGAGGGTGTGGCGGTTATTTTTTTAATGCTAAAATTATGCTGAAAAACAGTAACATAAATAAAATTATGAAAACTTCTGCAGCCATCGCATCACCCCCTTATTCAGAGGGTAAATACCCTCCGAATAAGGGCTAACCGCCTACCGATATGTAGATCCGCCTTATTTCTACGATAATATAACACGCTTTGACAAAAAATGCAAGCAAAATAATTCATTTTATGAAAAACAGTGACAGAAAACGAGACGTTTCCTTTTCGGGAAGCGTCTCGTTTTTTATCGCAGAAAATAATATTATATTTTCTTAGCCTTACTTATTGAAGTATCTCTTTAAAAGTCCCTCAAAAGCCTT
>JALEQX010000033.1 GCA_022763825.1 Oscillospiraceae bacterium
TTATCGAATTAATTACAAAAGAATCGTCGGCTGACGAGCGTTAAATTCTTTTTTAGATAAATTACAGTTTATTTATCTCGTCAAGGAGTGCGGGGAGAAGTTCATCTTCAGGAAGTTTTTTCATTATCTCTCCCTTTTTGAATATGAGTCCGCATCCGTCGCCTCCGGCGATTCCGATGTCGGCTTCTCTCGCTTCTCCGGGTCCGTTTACTATGCATCCCATTACTGCAACGGTGATTTGTTTATCGCAGTCTTTGAGTGCGTCTTCAACTTTTGAAGCAAGGGAAATAAGGTCGATTTTCGTTCTTCCGCACGTAGGACATGAAACGATATTCACTCCGTGTTTTCTGATTCCCAGCGCTTTTAAAATATCATATCCGGCATAAACCTCGTTTACCGGGTCGGCGGTGAGCGAAACTCTCATAGTGTCGCCGATTCCGTTTAATAAAAGCGCGCCGAGTCCTGCCGAGGATTTAATAATGCCCATGCGCTGTGTTCCGGCTTCCGTTATTCCGATATGTAACGGGTAATCGCATTTCTGTGAAATAAGAGTATAAGCGTCATATGCTTTTTTTACATCGGATGATTTTAATGAAATAACGATATTGTCAAAGTCGAATTTTTCGAGAAGCGACGTGTGATAAAGCGCGCTTTCGCATAGCGCCTCAGGCGTAGGGGAGCCGTATTTTGCGAGTATCTCTTTTTCAAGCGAACCGGAGTTTACGCCGACGCGTATGGGAATATTCTTTTCCCTGCATTTGTCGGCGACCGCCTTAACCCTGTCGTCGGAACCGATATTTCCGGGGTTGATTCGGATTTTGTCAACGCCCGCTTCCGCACATTCAAGAGCGATTCTGTAATCAAAATGAATATCCGCAACAATGGGGACATTTATATTTTCTTTAAGCGCGTATATGGTTTTAACGCAGTCAAGGTTCGGAACAGCCGTTCTGATTATTTCGCATCCCGCTTTTTCGAGTTCTTTAGCCTGTCTTACACACGCCTCGGAATCCGACGCGGGAGTGTTGAGCATCGACTGAACGGCTATCGGATTATCTCCTCCGATTTTTATATTGCCTATACGTACTTCCTTTGTTTTTCTTCTCATCAAAAGCACTATCCTTTTATCAGTTTAAGAATATCGTTAAATGAAATTACAACCATCAGCAGAAGCAGGAGCACGAGACCGATTGCATGTACGAGTCCTTCGTATTTTGCGGGAATCGGTTTTCTTCGTATTGTCTCTATTATCAGGAAAAACAATCTGCCTCCGTCAAGCGCGGGAATAGGCATGAGATTGAATATTCCTATATTTATCGAAATAAACGCCATTATGATATAAATTGAAGAAAGGTCAACCTTGCCTCCGCTTGCCGCGGACTGCGCCGCGTCTGATATCGTGTCGGCAACAAGAGTAACGGTTCCGACGGGACCCGATAAATCATTGAGCCCGTAATGTCCGGTTACGAGGTCGAACAGACTCAGCCATACAAGACGAGCGTACGAAACAGAGTCCCTGAACGTTGCTTTTATAACATTGCCGAACGTCTTATCGACGCCTATTACGACAAAATCATATATTATGATAGTATGACCGTCTTTTTCGTATGTTTCGAAATAGACGTTTTTGAGTTCTTTTTTCTCACCGTTTCTCTTTACGGTAATATCAAAAGGTTTTGCGTTGATTTCAGTTTCCTTGCCGTCTTTCGTGACTTTAATTTTCTGAATTTCGTCGGCGGAACGCCCGAATGAATAGCTTATATCTGTAGTCGAGAATATTTTTGTTCCGTTTATTTCGGTTATTTTGTCACCCGCTTCGAGTCCGAACTGTGACGAAACGGAGTTATCGTAAAAATTGCGTACATAAGTTGTAGAAATAAGGTCGGACTGACATGTGAGAATTGCGACGAATATAAATCCGAGTATTAAATTCATTATTGCGCCCGCGGCGACAATGATAAACTTCTGCCAAACTTTTTTATTGCAGAACGCTCTTTCATCCTCGCTTGCCTCGTCCTCGCCCTCCATGCTTACATAACCGCCGACAGGGAATAGTCTTAACGCATAGGTTGTTTCGCCTTTTTTCTTTTTGAAAATCGCAGGACCCATGCCTATAGCGAATTCGTTAACTTTAACCTTAAACAGCTTTGCGGTTATGAAGTGACCGAATTCATGTATCGCTATTATCAGACCGAAAAACAGTATTGCGACTATTATCGGCCATGCCTTGCTCCAGACGGAGGCAAATGTTACGTTCAGTAATAAATGACTCAACGGTTATTCTCCTTTATCTTACCGACTGCTTAACGCGTTCTCTTGCGAGAATGTCGAGATTGTCGATATCGTAAACAGTATATGTATTTTTGTCCTCAACTATGTCAAACGCCGTTGAAATTAATTCGGGAATCTGTCCGAATTTAATTTTTCCCTCGCGGAAAAGACGGTTTGCTTCTTCATTTGCAGAATTGACCGCCGCCGGATAAAGCCCGCCGAGCGAAATTGCTTTTTTGCATATATTAATGCACTCAAACGTTTCGTAGTCGGGTTTATAGAATGAAAGCGACGCGATTTCGGCTAAATTAAGTTCGCCGACAGGAGACGGGTATCTCTCGGGGTATGTCAGTGCATATTGTATCGGAATTCTCATATCGGGAAGCCCGAGCTGGGCGATAACCGAATTGTCGTCGTATTCTATCAGAGAATGAACTATGCTTTCCCTGTGAACTACAATGTCTACATCCTCCGGCTTCATTGAGAAAAGCCAAACGGCTTCGATAAGCTCGAGACCCTTATTAAACATCGTTGCGGAATCTATGGTGATTTTCGCGCCCATGCTCCAGTTCGGATGTTTTAATGCCTGCTCGGCTGTTACATTTTCAAGCTCCGACTTCGTTTTTCCGAAAAACGGACCGCCGGACGCCGTGAGAATTATTTTCTTTAATGCGTTATTTGTCGGTCTGCCCTGTAAACACTGGAATATTGCGGAGTGTTCGCTGTCTACGGGCAAAATCGGGACGTTATTTTTCTTTGCCGAATCAGTGACGAGTTTTCCGCCGGCGACAAGCGATTCCTTATTTGCAAGCGCGAGAGTTTTTCCCGATTCTATAACAGAAAGAGTCGGGTGAAGTCCCGCAAGTCCGACTATAGAATTTATAACTGTGTCGGCGCTCGAATTTAAGGCGCATTCGCATACGCCCTCTCTGCCGGAATACACTTTTATATCTGTATCGGCAAGAGCGATTTTTAAAAGTTTTGCGGAATTTTCATCGGACATTGCGACGCACTCGGGATGCCATTTTCGTGACTGTTCCTCGAGTTTTTTTGCATTTGTGTTTGCGGTCAGCGCCGTTACTCTATAATTTTGTTTTTCGGCGACGTCAAGCGACTGAACGCCGATTGACCCCGTCGAACCTAATATTGCTATTTTTTTCATTGATTTTTCCTCACACGGCGTTAAGAATTATTATTCCCGAATAAAGCAGCGGCAGTACAAAGAAACAGCTGTCGAATCTGTCCATTACTCCGCCGTGACCGGGCAGAATGTTTCCGAAATCCTTAATTCCGTGTTTTCTTTTGATAACCGAAGCCGAAAGGTCGCCGAATATCGACATAACGGAAAGAATTATTGTCAGAATAATAATCTCAGTGTATGTAATGTGATGCGTTTCAAAGAAAAACTTGTCGAAAACTGCCAGCAGAGCGATATTAAAAAGTACGGCTCCGACAACGCCTCCGACGGCGCCCTCAACGGATTTTTTCGGGCTTACGGTCGGTGCAAGTTTATGTTTGCCGAATTTTCTGCCTACAAAGTACGCGAATATATCGGACATCCACGCACAGAAATATGCAAACAGCGTATAGTAAACACAGCTTGCCTTAGTATATTTGTCCGGATAATATTCATAGAGTTTAGATATGAATATCATGCACGAAAATCCCAAAGGTATGATGAATGACGCGAACAGCGAGTTCAGTACATCCTCGAACGAGGTCTTTTTAAATGAAAGAACCATTATAATAAGGTAAATCGCAATGTAAACCGTTGCGACGGGAAACAGCGGAATATCGGGCAGTTTGTCATAGAAGAAACAAACGAACGGTATTGCCGCGCTTGTAACTACGCTCAGAACTTTTAAAAGCGTGTTTTTAACCCCCGTTGCTTTTACTATTTCAAATGAAGCTATACCGCATATCAAAGCGACAAAGCACGGGTAAAACGGTGTAAACATTCCGCAAAGTCCGGCAATGAAAACGCATGCCGCCGCAAGAGCTGTAATAATTCTTGTTTTCATAAAATAAACCTCTTAATAATACAAGCCGAATTTTTTTTATTTATACTCCGCCGAAGCGTCTGTTTCTTTTTTCAAACGCTCTCAATGCGGTTACAAGGTCGTCCTCTGTAAAGTCCGGCCATAAAATATCCGAGAACCAGAATTCCGAATATGCGGACTGGTATGTCAGGAAATTTGACAGTCTGAATTCACCGCTCGGACGGATGATCAAATCGGGATCGGGCTGTCCTGCGGTGTAGAGACGGTCGGAAATGGTCTGATCGGTGATATCCTCAGGATTGAGTTCGCCTTTTTTTACAAGCTCGGCTATTTCACGTACCGATTTTACTATTTCGGCTCTGCCCCCGTAGTTTATCGCAATGTTGAGGTGAACCTTATCCTTATCGGCGGTTAAAGCCTCTGTTTTCTCCATAAGATCGCGGAGATTTTCGCTTAACGCGGAACGGTCGCCGATAAAATGCAGTCTGATCCCGCGTTCCCGGTTTTCAAGAATTCTGTCGATAACCTCGTCAAGATAATCCTTGAAAAGGTCCATTATCGCATGGACTTCCTCCTCGGGACGCTTCCAGTTCTCCGTCGAAAACGCATAGAACGTAAGGTATTTAATACCTAAGTCCGCCGCAAATTCGCCGATTTTACGGAACGTTTTCGCACCAGCTTTATGTCCCTCGCTTCTCGGCAGACCTTTATTTTTCGCCCATCTGCCGTTGCCGTCCATAATAATGCCGACATGGCGGGGCAGTACTTCAAATTTAGGTAATTCTTTATCCAATTTTATAACCGCCTTATACGGACATGATTTCCTCTGTTTTAGCCTCGGCTATCGAGTCGATTTTCTTTGTATAATCGTCGGTGATCTTCTGAATTTTTGTCTCGCCGTTCTTCTGATCGTCCTCTGTTATTTCGTTGTCCTTTTTCATCTTTTTAAGAGCGTCGATGGAGTCGCGTCTGATTTGTCTTATTGCAATCTTTGATTCCTCTGCAACCTTTGCAACGTCGCGGCTTAACTGCTTACGTCTGTCTCCGTCGAGAGCGGGGAAGTTAAGTCTTATAACGTTTCCGTCGTTCTGCGGATTAATGCCGACGTCGGAAGCCTGAATTGCTTTCTCTATGGGCTTTAACGTTGACTTGTCCCAAGGCTGGATTACGAGAACGCGCGCCTCGGCTACGGAAATAGCCGCCATCTGGTTGATAGGCGTGGGAGTGCCGTAATAGTCTACATAAACTTTATCGAGAACCTTTGCGTTTGCGCGTCCGGCTCTTATAGAATCGTACTCGCTTTTGAGTGCGTTGATACTTTTGTCCATTCTTTCTTTTGTCTTATTGAATAATTCTTCCATGGTTAAGCCTCCTGAATTGAATTTAAAATATTAATCAGTTAATGATGAGCGTTCCGACGTTTTCGCCCGAAACCGCTCTTATTATGTTCTTGGGGTCTGTGAGATTGAATACGAGTACGGGTAAATTGTTATCCTTGCACATAGCCGCCGCAGTGGAATCCATTACGCCGTAACCTTTTGCGACTATTTCCTCATGAGAAAGAGTGTCGAATTTAACTGCGTCGTCAAATTTATGCGGGTCCTTGTTATAAACGCCGTCGACGTTCGTCGCTTTCAAAAGAACGTCTGCGCCTATTTCAACAGCTCTGAGAGACGCCGCCGTGTCCGTGCTGAAATACGGGGAACCCGTACCGCCGCCGAAAATTACAACATAACCCTCGCAAAGATATTTTTCCGCCAGGTCAAAAGAGTACTGCTGTGCAATAGGCGACATTTCAACGCTCGAGAGAACTTTTGACTTTACTCCCGCCTGACACAGTGCGTCGCAAAGGCAAATGGAGTTCATAACGGTCGCGAGCATGCCTATATGGTCGGCTTTTGTTCTGTTCATAGAGCCCGACGAACGGCCTCGCCAGAAGTTTCCTCCGCCTACGACGATTCCGATTTGCGTACCGGCTTCGGCGCATTTTGCGACAATGTCGGTTATTGTAGATATAACCGAGAAATCAAAACCGCGTCCCTGTTCTCCTGCGAGAACTTCACCGCTTAATTTAAGCAGTATTCTTTTGTATTTTGGTTTCATAACAGACCTCCGAATATAATTATATGTATACATTTTACAATATTTTTTCTCTTATGTAAAGAGTTAATCACGATAATTATTGACTATTAGGTTTTAAAAGTATATAATCTATGCATGTAACAAAACTTGAAAGGAAAAAATATGGACGAGCTTTTTGAAAAGGTTAAAAGCATTTCATCTAATTTTAATATTCCCGGGGAAATAACCGGCTACGGCGTTATTGATAACGGTCATATTAATAAAACATTTTATGTAGTTTGCTCCGATTCGGGCGTAAGCAGAAGATTTTTGCTTCAGAATATAAATACGGCGGTTTTTAAAAATCCGATTCAGCTTATGTCTAACGTTATTAAAGTTACCGATTTTCTGAAAAACAAAATCGCGCTCAACGGCGGAGACGTACAGCGCGAAACTCTCACAGTCTTCCCGACAAAAAGCGGGGACAGCTGTTATTTTGATGAAAACGGCGCGTGCTGGCGTATATATAATTTCGTCGAAAATTCTTTTACATATAATGCAATAGAGAGTCCCGAACTTTTCTTTTCGGTAGGTGAGGCTTTCGGAAATTTCCTCGGACTTCTTTCCGATTTTCCTATGAACGAACTGTATGAAACGATACCCGATTTTCACGATACGAGAAAAAGAGTTATTAATTTCGAAAACAGTGTAAAGAATGATACAGCAGGAAGAGTATCTCAGGTTTCTGATGAAATAGCATATGTTTTAAACAGCAGGGACAAGACCGGAATTATAGTCGATATGCTTTCGTCCGGCGAACTGCCCGTGAGAGTAACGCATAACGATACTAAACTTAATAACGTAATGTTTGACTCAAATACGAAAAAGGCAGTCTGTGTCGTCGACCTTGATACGGTCATGCCCGGCAGTGCGCTTTATGATTTCGGCGACGCGATACGCTACGGCGCGAACACCGGAGCGGAGGACGAAAAAGACTTAAGCAAGGTTTCTCTTGACGAGGAACTTTACAGACAGTATGTAAGAGGATATATGTCAAAGGCGGCAAAATCGCTTACCGAAAAGGAAGTTGAGCTGCTTCCGCTGTCGGCGTGGATGATGACGTTTGAATGCGGAATGAGATTTTTAAACGATTACATAGACGGCGACATATATTTCGGCATATCTTATCCCGAGCATAATCTCGACAGATGCCGTTCGCAGTTCGAACTTGCAAAGGATATAGAGAGAAAAATCGGGGTCCTGTCCGATATCACCGCAAAAGCGTACGAAGAATTTAAATAAAGGGGCGTTTTAAATGAATGAAAAGAAAAAAATGGCGCTGGATTATAAGATATATTCCAATAAAACTCTTTATATTATGAGTATTGTTCTGCTTGTTTCATATATTTTACAGACTGCCGGACAGATGCTCGGAGGCAGTGCTCTTATATATATTTTATGCATTGCAATGGCGGTGGTAATCGCGGGGTATGTTCTCGCATTCAGAGGATTTTCGCTTTTGAAAATGGCAAACGATCTCGATGATACGGCTTATCCGAATACGGGACGCAATTTCAATATATTATCTATTGTTTTCTGTGTTTTTTCCGTAATACTGTCCGTTGCCATGTGTTTTATACTCGTAAGTTCAAGTGTTCTGCAAAATCAGCTTCAGTCGGCTCCTTCCGACGCGGTGATAGCCAACGCACTAAAAAATGTTCAAATTTTATACGGAATAGTTTACGGCGCAGTTACGGTTCTTTCGCTTCAGACGATAACGGGACTTTATATGATGCGTGTTTATAACATAGAAAAATCGCAGAACAAAACGGATAACTTTGCTCTGTTCTGCGCGATATTTACCTTGACAGCCGTAATAGTCAACGTACTTTCGATACTTTATAATGCGACGTACAAGGATACATCCGCGGCGCTTACGAATTTTTCCGTAATATTAAGAATCGCGTCGTATGCCGTGTCAATTGTGTTCTTCTATCTTAGAGGGAAGAAACTGGATCCCGATTATAAGGGTAAGAGATCAGAGAAGAAAAACGCCGAATAACATTAAAAGCTATAAAAATATCCGCCGGTTTGAAATCGGCGGACTTTTTTGTATCAGATTCTGTTTGCTGAGCATCCGCATCCCGACGAGGGAGCGTCCGGCAGTTCCGAAACGCCCATGTCTCTCTGATTGGGCGGGAAGAATTCGTCGACGGGGAATTTGATTCTTCTGAATGCGTCGCAGGGGTCTTCCGTGTCGCACGAGCATTCTTTGCACGGCATGCAGAAATCGTATGCCGGGATAAGCATCTGAACGCTTCTTTCAAGCTGAACAATGGTAAATACTCCGAGAGTGACTTTGACGGCTTTTGAGTCTGAAGGAGCGCAGAGCGAGCCTCTGAATCTGTTCCTGATGTAAGAGGGAACGTTAATTCCGTCCCTGATGCTTGAACAGCAGTCGCACGGACGGCAGAGTTTTGCGTCAAGGCATATGGGTTCTGCGACCTGAACTTTTGCTTTGGGGCTGGTCGTTGCGGGCGGGAGCTGTTCGTCGTTCTGTCTGTCCGCAAATTCGGATGAAAAGATTTTTACATTTCCGTCGCTGCCGTAAAGAATGCATTTTTTAGAAAACATGCACAGTCCGCAGACTGTTTCTTCGGGACACTGCGCCGAGGTGAATACGTCGAGCGAAACAAGGAAGAAGAAAGTGAGGTCCACCGAGTAAAATCCCTTGTTAAAAGGTACACGCTCAATCTCGGTGCATACGTTGAGCACCTCGCATCCTCTGCATCTTACCGATACTGCGTTATCAATTAACTGCTGGGTCTGATCCGTAAAATATACTCTCAAATCTGCAAGACAGTCTTTATCCGCGCAAGAGTCGTAAACTCTGTCGGTATCGATACAAACGGCTTCTTTTATTTTTCTGCATGAAACGTCGTTTCTGTCGTTCATAAAAAAATCCTCCTTAAAGATATTTTTCTGAGCTTGTCGGCTTATGTACGCCGGTCTCAGTAATATCTTATGGGAGGACTGATTTTTTGTTACTTTATTTCAATACTTTCGCCGTTACGGAGCATGGACTCGTCCGCTGCAAATACGCATTCGTGACCGAGAACGGAGTCAAATATGCATGTGCATGCGATTGAAACCTTTTCGCCTCTTACGTATTTGACAAAATCCTCGACTATCGCCATATCTCCGCCGCCGTGTCCCTCGAATGCGGAAGCGATTTCGGTTAAATCGTATTCTTCTGACGTATAACCGCTTTCAGGCTTCGGCTCTATCATATGAACCGTGAATTTGCTGTCCTCGAAACAGCCCTCAATCGAACCGAGCGTTCCGGTTATTTTTATTCTTCTCTGTGAATACGGAGTTCCGCCCGTCATATTATGCGTCGCAGTCGCGCCCGACTCAAAATTAATAAGAACCGACTGATGGTCGACTACGTTGTTGTCGGATTTATAAGCACATTTTCCGTACGGCGTAGATGTTCTCAGGTACTGTTCTTTTTGCTCGAGGGTCGGTTTTTCGTTACCCTTCATAAGCTCTGACCAAACGTAAAACGTCCATCTTTCGGGGTGCTCGAGATATATTGTTTTAGCAGACATATTACAAGAGTCCGCATATTTGCAGTCCATGCATTTGTCCGCGCTTCCCTCGGGAGCGTTTTCTCTTTTAAATTGAAATAGAGAACCGAAGCTCGAAACTCTGACGGGCTTTGTCTCTGACATCAGCCATGTTATGATATCTATATCATGACAGCATTTTGCTAAGAGCATGGAAGTTCCGCATACATCGGAATTTGCCCATTTTCCGCGTATGTATGATGTGGAAAGATGATGATAGCTTACGTCCTCAAGTGTTTGAATATTAATAATTCTGCCTATTTTTCCGGACGCAATTACCTTTTTTATCTCGTTATAGAATTTTGCATATCTCAAAACATGGCAGACCATAACCTTGCGGTTATATTTTTTTACTGCCGATACAAGCTCGTTCATTTCCTCTGCGTTTGCCGCGAAAGGCTTTTCGAGGAGAATATCGTATCCCTTTTCAAGCAGGGGAACGGAAGTTTTTACATGAAGCTTGTCCATAGTGCCGTTTATGACTGCGTCGGCAAGTTTTTCATGCTTTGCGAGTTCTTCGGCAGAAGAAAAAATCATATCCTCCCCAAAGCCGTAGGTTTCCGCCGCCGTACGGCATCTGTTTATATCCGGGTCGGCTATTCCGACTATTTTAAGCTCGTCGGGATGCTTCTGCGCGTATGAAGCGTAAATAAATGATCTGTGACCTCCGCCGACGAGTATCGCCGTAACGGGTGATTGATGTGCCATTTTTTTATTCCTCTGTTCTTTATAATTTAACGGTTGTATACTCGTGCTTTACGTAAGGCAGGAATTTTGAGAGTATATCTTCTGTTTTAATTTTGAGCGTAGCCGTGTTTTTGCACGGATGACAGCCTATAAAATCATTATTTAATAAATCCGAATCTATTAAAAGCGCGACGTCGTTTTCTTTATCGAAAATTAAGCCGAGAACGCTTACCGAGCCGGGCGTTACTCCGAGATATTTTTCCATTGCGCCTGAGTCTGCAAACGACAGTCTTGCGGAATTAATCTGAGCCGAGAGGTCTTTTGTCTTAAACTGTTTGTCTCCGGGCATCAGCAGAAGATAAAATTTGGTTTTCTGTCTGTTGCACAAAAATAAGTTTTTGCATATTGAGACTCCGAGAACTTTCTCAACCGCGAGGCAGTCGTCTATTGTTGCCGCCTCGTCGTGTTCGGCGCGTTCAAAATTGATTCCGAGTTCATTTAACACGGAGTAAACCGCTTTTTCACTGTCGGAAATTTCATATTCGGGAGCGAGCGTAGATACTTTATCATTAATATACATTAATATCACCTGATTGATACTATCACAATGATGATAAAGTTTCAAGAGGCAATTTTATAAATTTAACCGTGTTGACACAAATATATATTTTAACGTATAATAACGGCGGTGATTATTATGGATGACAAACTTGTTTTTTCAGAGAACGGACATTTCAGAATAATGCAGATAGCCGACGCGCAGGAGATATGCATGACGAACCCCGATACGGTAAATCTTATCGACAGAGCGCTGGAATACACACAGCCCGATCTTGTCGTTTTTACGGGCGATCAGGTAAAGGGATACGGCGTATCAATGATTTCGGGCGACGTCCGCGCTAAGACGAAAATGACGATAGAGAATGTGCTTGAACCTCTTATAAAAAGGAATATAAATTTTTTATTTACGTTTGGGAATCACGATATTTCGAAAAAATCTCCTGCGGATTTTCAATTCAGAACCTATAAGGACACCGGGCTGTGCCTTAACAGTACGAATTCATCAGGCGGATATTCTCCGTTTTCTTATAAAACTGTTTATTCGCATGACGGGAATACGCCGTTATTTAACGTATATATGTTCGATACGGGCAAGTATGACGGTGTAAGCGCCGAACAGCAGAATGAATACAGAAAAATAAGAGATTCATATAAAAACACCATGCCCGCTCTCGCGTTCTGCCATATTCCCCCGATTGAAATTTATAAAACAGCGGTTATATCCGACATGCGCGATAAACGTGCTTTCAAGGGCGCGGGAGAATTTAATAAGAATTATTACAGACTCGGTGATTCGTTATATGAAAAGGGCATGTTTATGGGCGAGAATTTTGCTTCGATAAAATATGACGACGGCTTTTTGTCTGTGCTTATGGAAAATGGGGATGTGCTCGGGCTTTATTTCGGACATGACCATAATAATTCGTTCGTTGTAAAGTATGACGGAATAGATTTGGGGTACACTCAGGGATGCGGATTCAATACATACGGTCCGGGTATGAAAAGGGGAGTCAGAATTTTTGATATTGAAGAGAATAACCCATTTTCATATTCGACATACACGCTGACAGCCGAAGAACTGCTTTACTCAAAACTTAAACGCCCGGTTACCGAGTATGTTTATACTCACTCTCCGTCATCCGTTTCGACGGCGGTTCCGTTCGTTCTGAAAAGAACGGCAGTCTGCGCGGCGGCTGCCGTGATTGCCGGCGGAATTTATAAAATGAAAAAGAAATAATTATCCGTTTACTTGACAACGCTTTTTTCCTGTGGTAAAATCACAATTGATATAATAAAAGCTATGACGGAGACAGTCGTATTCCGGCGAAAAACAAAGCGAACCGCGGACGGTGTGAGCGCGGTGTGAGTAACCTTATACGTGTATCACTCCCGAGCTGCGCGCTGAAAGCAGAGGCGATTAAGCGCAGCCGGTATTCCCCCGTTACGGGAACGCATATATTTGTATGTTTCGGTGGTATAAACAAAGCTTGCTTTGTCCTGACTTACAGGGCAGAGCATCTTTTTATTTATCATCTGCCGTATAAAAGGAGCTGTAATTATGTACAAAAAAGTCTCTACCGACCTGAATTTCGTTCAGCGTGAAAAAGAGATAGAGAAGTTCTGGAAAGACAACAAAATTTTCGAAAAGACAACCGCTAAAAAAGGTACCCCGTATATCTTCTACGACGGACCGCCTACGGCGAACGGAAAGCCTCATATAGGTCACGTTCTGACTCGCGTTATCAAGGATATGATTCCTCGTTACCGTACGATGAAGGGATATCAGGTTCCGCGTAAAGCCGGCTGGGATACACATGGACTGCCCGTAGAGCTTGAGGTTGAGAAACAGCTCGGGCTTGACGGAAAAGAGCAGATTGAAGAATACGGTCTTGAGCCTTTTATCGAGATGTGCAAGGAGAACGTATGGAAGTATAAAAAGATGTGGGAGGATTTCTCGTTCACCGTCGGATTCTGGGCGGATATGGAGAACCCCTATGTAACTTATCATAATTCATACATCGAGTCCGAATGGTGGGCTCTTAAAAAGATTTACGAAAAGGGTCTTATCTATAAAGGATTTAAAATAGTTCCTTACTGTCCCCGCTGCGGAACTCCGCTGTCTTCTCACGAAGTTGCGCAGGGTTATAAAGCCGTTAAGGAGCGTTCGGCTGTCGTTCGCTTCAAAGTTAAGGGCGAGGACGCTTACTTCCTTGCATGGACGACTACGCCGTGGACCCTTCCCTCAAACGTTGCGCTGTGCGTAAACCCCGACGACGAGTACGCAAAGGTTAAAGCGTGCGACGGAAAAGTTTATTATATGGCAGTTGCTCTGCTTGACAAGGTTCTCGGACCTCTTGCTCAAGAGGGACAGAGCGCATATGAAATCCTTGAGAGATTCAAGGGAAGCGATCTCGAATACAGAGAGTATGAGCCTCTTTACGAGTGTGCGTATGAAAAGGCTCAGGCACAGAAGAAAAAAGCGTTCTTCATCATGTGCGACAGCTATGTTACCATGACCGACGGTACGGGTATCGTTCATTGCGCGCCTGCATTCGGCGAGGACGACGCGAGAGTCGGCAGAAAATACGATCTTCCGTTCGTTCAGTTTGTTGACGGAAAAGGCGACATGACCGAGGAAACTCCATACGCAGGTTTGTTTGTAAAAGACGCCGATCCCGAGGTTTTGAAAGACCTTGATAAGGAGGGTCTGCTTTTCTCCGCTCCTAAATTCGAGCATGACTATCCGTTCTGCTGGAGATGCGACACCCCGCTTATCTACTACGCGAGAGAATCGTGGTATATTCAGATGACCGCTGTTAAGGATCATCTTATCAGAAACAACAATACTATCAACTGGATTCCCGAGAGCATAGGTAAGGGCAGATTCGGTGACTGGCTTGTAAACGTACAGGACTGGGCAATCAGCCGTAACCGTTACTGGGGTACTCCTCTTAATATTTGGGAGTGCTGTGACTGCGGACACAGACATTCGATAGGTTCTATTGAGGAATTAAAGTCGATGTCGGACAACTGTCCTGACGATATCGAGCTTCACAGACCGTATATCGACGCCGTTACGCTCAAATGCCCCGAGTGCGGCGGCGTAATGAAGCGTGTTCCCGAGGTTATCGACTGCTGGTTTGATTCGGGTTCAATGCCTTTTGCACAGCATCATTATCCGTTTGAAAATCAGGAGCTGTTTAAAGCGCAGTTCCCCGCGGACTTTATTTCCGAGGCTGTTGATCAGACGAGAGGCTGGTTCTATTCGCTTCTTGCCGTTTCGACTCTTATATTCGACAAGGCTCCGTTTAAGAACGTTATAGTTCTCGGACATGTTCAGGATGAAAACGGACAGAAGATGTCGAAGTCCAAGGGCAATGCTGTTGACCCGTTCGACGCTCTTCAGACATACGGCGCGGACGCTATACGCTGGTATTTCTATACGAATTCGGCGCCCTGGCTTCCCAACAGATTCTACAGTAAAGCCGTTACCGAGGGTCAGCGCAAGTTCATGGGTACGCTGTGGAACACATACGCATTCTTCGTTCTGTATGCAAATATAGATAATTTCAATCCGAATAATTATAAGCTTGATTACGATAAACTTTCCGTTATGGATAAGTGGCTTCTTTCTAAGCTCAATTCCATGGTCGGCGAGGTTGACGCGAATCTCAACGACTATAAGATCCCCGAAGCTGCTAAGGCGTTACAGGATTTCGTAGACGAGATGAGCAACTGGTATGTCCGCAGAGGCAGGGAGCGTTTCTGGAAGCAGGGCATGGAGCAGGATAAGATTAACGCTTACATGACTCTTTACACCGCGCTGGTATCCGTTTCGAAAGCGGCGGCTCCCATGATTCCGTTCATGACCGAGGAAATATATCAGAATCTTGTTCGCTCCGTTGATAAGAACGCGCCTGAAAGCATACATCTCTGCTCGTTCCCCGAGGTCAACAAGGATTATATCAATAAAGATCTTGAAAACGACATGGAAGAGGTACTTTCCGTTGTCGGTCTCGGCAGAGCCGCAAGAAACGGCGCGAATATCAAGAACCGTCAGCCTCTTGCAAAGATGTTTGTAAAAGCCGATAAGAAGCTTGACAAACTCTATATTGATATAATCGAGGATGAGCTTAACGTAAAGAGCGTTGAATTTGTAGACGATACATCCGCTCTTACCGATTACATATTTAAGCCCCAGATGAAGACTCTCGGACCTAAATACGGCGCAAAGCTCGGCGCTATAAGAAATGCACTTGCTTCTCTTGACGGAGCTAAGGCTTATGCTCAGCTTAAGGCGGACGGTAAACTCGTTATAAATATAGGCGAGGATATCGAGCTCGGCGAAGATGATCTTCTCATTGAAACGAAGCAGAAAGACGGTCTGTTTACGCTTACGGATTACGGCGTTACGGTCGCTCTCGACACGGTTCTTTCCGAAGAGCTTATAAACGAGGGCTTTGTACGCGAGATTATCAGTAAGGTTCAGACCATGCGTAAGGACGCTGACTTTAACGTAACGGATCATATCGCTCTTACGATTAACGGAAGCGATAAGCTCAATGCGATAGTCGCTTCTCATAAAGCCGATATTGCCGGCGATGTTCTTGCAGACAGCGTAGAGGTCGGCAAAGCCGAGGGCAATACCGCCGAGTGGAATATCAACGGTGAAAAAGCCGTTATAGGCATAAAAGTAGTTTAATATTTCTTTCGCGGCGACAGCGATGATTGCCGCCGCGATTCTTTTTAAAAAAGGGAGATTAACGCATGAAAACCATATCGTTAAAACCTATCGCTTTTTTATCCTCTCTTATAATGCTTGTTACCGCGTTTTCATCCGTTTCATTTGCTTATACTGATAAAAACGGTACTCAAACGTACAATTCCATAGGCGAATCCGACGCATTGTATGTCGACGGGACAAAGATTTATAACAGGCGTGCAGAGGAGGTTATGCTGAGAGGCATCAATCTCGGCGGATGGCTTATAATGGAGGATTGGTTTTGTCCGATAGATAATGCTAAAAAGGGTGATCATTATACGACGGAGGTTCTCGAAAGCCGTTTCGGCACCGAAAAAACAAGAGAACTTTACGAGATATATCAGGATAACTGGATTACCGAAACCGATTTTCAGAACATTGCCGACATGGGTTTTAACTGCGTTAGAATTCCGTTTTGGTACAGGAACTTTCAGTCGGATGATAACGGAACGTGGATAAGAGACGAGAACGGTGAAATCGACCTTTCGAGACTCGAATGGGCTGTTGAAATGTGCCGTAAATACGGTCTTTATGCGATTCTTGATCTTCACGGAGCAAACGGCAGTCAGGGATATGCAGACCACTGCGGAAACAGCAGTGAAAACGGCGAAAACTATCATTTCTTCGACCGTAATTCAACAGGTGCTCAGTATCGCCGTCAGGCTGTTGAACTTTGGAGTGTTATAGCCGAACGTTTTGCGGGAAATCCTGCTGTTGCAATGTTTGACTTGCTTAACGAACCTATGTGCAATGTTCCCGAACTCAGTAAAAATTACAGATATATTTGGAAATTCTATGATGACGCATATAAGGCGATAAGAGCAAAAGATCCGTCGCGTATTATTACTATGATAGGTTCGTGGTCTATAGACAGGCTTCCTAATCCGGAAATGTACAACTGGAAGGGTGTAGTTTATCAGTATCACCAGTACGACAGCGACGAGTCAGATTATACGAACAGGATAAAATCGGCATTGAAAAAGGGTTATAATGTCCCCCAGTATGCAGGTGAATTCCATCCTGTAAGCGACAGAGTTACGCTTGATTTTGCGATAAACGCATATGATTCGAACAATATTAACTGGTCGCTTTGGACTTATAAGGGTTATAATTCGTGGTCAAATAATACAGACTGGTTTATTTACTGTTCATCTTCGGACGATTTATGTGTTGATGCCGAAAACGATTCGTATGAAACGATTGAAAAAAAATGGGGTCTGGGCATGCGCACGAACAGCGGTAATTTCTCAAGTGCCGGACTTTACAGTATTGCAAAGAAATATCTTCCCGGTGCAAATCTTGCCAAAGCTCCGTTTAATACTCAGGAAAATGTCGATTCCGCAGTATTCAGCGAGATAAAATATGACGGCGAAATGCACGGAATAGCGGATTACAACGCAGAAAAAAACGTAAGCGTTTTCAAAATATATATTCTTAAAGTGCTTGATTTCTTTAAGAGAATTTTGGAATTCGTCGGAATTATTTGATTCATTATTTAAACACGGCGGGGCTTTGTCCGAAACAGACAGCCCCGCTTTTTTGAAAGGACAATTTATGTTTTCTGATAAATTTATAAAAGCGTCGGACGGTTATTCGACATATACTCATTTCGTTCCGGCGCCGTATTTCAGAAAGAGTTTTGAAATAAAAAAAAGCGTAAAAAAGTTCGATTTGACAATAACCGGCTTAGTTTTTTATGACGCATATATAAACGGTAATAAAATTACCAAGGGAATTCTAGCTCCGTAAAATTCAAATCCCGACGATATAGTATATTATGACGAGAACGATATAACTCACTTTATTTCTGGCGGCAAAAATGTTTTTTGGATTAATCTCCGC
>JALEQX010000063.1 GCA_022763825.1 Oscillospiraceae bacterium
CGCCGGAGAGAACCAGACCGTACGGTTTTGACATATTTTTCACCTCGAAAAACAAAACTGTTTTTATTTATCTTTACAAATAATACATTTTATGCTAAAATAACATTGTTTGCAATATATTTTTGCAAACCTCGGAGCTATAGCAAAAGAGAGTCGAACCCCATAAGCCCAAAACGCACCGTCTCACGCCTCTGAGAACGGTTTTTTCCTTGAAATACGCCAGTATTCCTGCGAAAAAGAACCGTCCCCATAGACGCAATCCACTGTATTTTGGGTGCGAAGCAGTTTTAAATCGGAGCAACACACTGCTTTGCTCGCAAAGAGCAGTGTGTGCGAACGATTGCAACAGCGGTTATATCAATCATATTTTCGTTTCGGCAATGCAAAGGAACGCAGGAAGCCTAACGGCTTTCAAGTTTCCTTAACGCAGTCGAAGCGGAAAGAGGGTGGATATAAACCTTATGAGTTCGACTCTCTTTTGCTATAACAAAATAGCCCCGAAAAAATCGGGGCGTTTTTTGTAAGAAATCGAAATCGTAAATCAGACTGCTCTCGTAACCTTACCGGAACGAAGGCAACGGCTGCAAACATGAACTCTCTTAGGAGTGCCGTTGACAATAGCCTTAACTTTCATTACATTGGGCTTCCAGGTTCTGTTTGATCTTCTGTGAGAATGGGAAACCTTAATGCCGAAAGCAACTTCCTTACCGCAGATATCACACTTTGCCATGGTACGCACCTCCTTGCCGTAATACTTCTATAATTGCTAAACTATATTAGCAGAAATCCGAAACAAATGCAAGTGTTTTTTTTAAATTTTTTATTTTTCGTCCCTTTATTGATTTTCAGCCGCGATTAAAAACGCTATGGACTTTAATTCGTCAAGCGTTTGTATCGTCGAAAGCTGTCTGCGGTACTCGGCGGCACCGCGTATGCCCTTTGTATACCACAGCGCGTGCTTTCTCGCTTCTCTGAGACCTATGCGTTCGCCCGAATAAGCGCATATTTTTTCGACGTGACGTAACATAACGAGCATGCGTTCCGTTACAGGCGGGTCCGGGAGAACTCTGCACTCGCTTAAATATGCGTTTATCTGTGAAAAAATCCACGGTCTGCCGAGCGCGCCTCTGCCGACCATTATAAGGTCGCACCCTGTTTTTTCGTACATCAGCGCCGCCGACTGAACCGAGTCAATGTCGCCGTTTGCTATGACGGGAATTTTAACGCTCTGTTTAACTTTGCTTATCGTTTCGATGTCGATTCCCGGGGCGTACATCTGCTCCTTTGTTCTGCCGTGAACGGTTATCGCCGCCGCGCCGTTTTCCTCTGCAATCAAAGCCATATCGACCGCGTTTATATTGTCCGAGTCCCAGCCGGTTCTTATCTTGACCGTGACGGGAATTTCTACAGCCTCGCTTACGGATTTGATGATTTTTCCCGCAAGCCAGGGATTTTTCATAAGC
The DNA here is from genome assembly GCA_022763825.1 of Oscillospiraceae bacterium. Classification (GTDB taxonomy): domain Bacteria; phylum Bacillota; class Clostridia; order Oscillospirales; family Acutalibacteraceae; genus CALACW01. Next base: position 1,464 of record JALEQX010000063.1, read on the forward strand.
GCGCTGCCCGCTCCGCCCTTTATGATTTTAGGCGCGGGACAGCCCATATTTATATCTATTATATCGGGGTTATAATTTAACGCTTCAACGGCGGATTTTGCCATGATTTCGGGGTCGGTTCCGAATATCTGCACGGCGCACGGGTGTTCGGTGTCCGAGACAGACATCAGGGAAGCCGATTTTCTGTCACCCATGCTTACGCCCTTTGCGCTGACCATTTCACTGACGGTATAAGCCGCGCCGTATGATTTGCACATTTCTCTGAACGCTTTGTCGGCGGCTCCCGCCATCGGAGCCAGCGCCGCATAGCCGTTAATTTCGACGTTTTTTATCTTCAAATTCAATCACCGACATATAGAATAACATATTTTTTTCGATTTTCATACGGTAAATTTAAAAAAATCGGTTACAAATCCATTATATTATGTTATACTAATTTTATATGTATATAAAAGGACTGGTAAGATGAAGATCCTTGTTATCGACGGAAACAGCATTTTAAACCGCGCGTTTTACGGTATTAAACTGCTTACGACTAAGGACGGCAAATTCACAAACGGAATATACGGATTTTTAAATATTCTTTTTTCTCTTGAACACGAGTATGTCCCTGACGCGGTTGCGATTGCATTCGATTTGAAGGCTCCGACGTTCAGACATAAGATGTACGCGCTGTATAAGGGAAACAGAAAGGGCATGCCGGACGAGCTTGCCGAGCAGATGCCCGTGCTTAAAGATTTGCTTTGCGCTATGGGGTACAGACTCGTCGAGTGCGAGGGCTGGGAGGCTGACGACATTCTAGGCACGATAGCCGATAAGTGCCCTAAGGACGACATGTGCTACATTGCAACCGGCGACCGCGATTCTCTCCAGCTTGTAACGGACAACGTTCACGTCGTTCTCGCTTCATCGAGGATGGGCAAAACTCAGTACATCGAGTATGACCCCGCAAAAATCAAAGAGGAAAAGGGCGTAGAGCCGAAAAAATTAATTGAAGTCAAGGCTCTGATGGGCGATTCTTCGGACAATATACCCGGCGTGTCGGGAATCGGCGAAAAAGGGGCGGCCGACCTTATATCAAAATTCGGCGATATAGATTATATATATGATAACCTCGAAACGATCAAGATCACCGACGGCATGCGAAAAAAACTTGAGCGTGACCGTGATAATGCGTTTATGAGCAGAACGCTCGGCACGATAAGCGTTGAGGCTCCGATTGATACGGACATTAACGATTATGTTCCGTCGGATATGAATAAAACAAAGGTCAAGAGCATACTTGCGTCGCTGGAAATGTTCAAATTTATCGACAAGCTCGGACTAAACGACGTCGAGACGGTTTTTGAAACGGACAGGGAGACTTTAAAGTACGAATTCGTATCGGAAAATCCCGATAATTTAATCGAAAATATAAAATCGGCGGGCGAACTTTATTTTATTCCCGATTGTAATTACGAAACGGCTCTGATTAAGCTTGACAATAAAATATTCAGAGTCGGATTCGATTTGATTTACGGTTCTCTTTCGGACGATAATATAAAGAAATACACGCACGACTTAAAAACTCTCTCCGCTTATCTTCTGAAAAACGGGTACGATATAAATAATGTTGTTTTTGATACGCTTCTTGCAGGATATCTTTTAAACCCCAATGCGAAAGACTACGCGGTTCATACGCTTTCAGACAATTATGCGGTGTCGGCAGAGATTGAAAATTCCGACGACGACAGCGTTAAAACATTCGCGCTGTTCTGTTCGCTGTGCTCTGTTCTCAATGATAAAATCGAAGAAAACGGACAGTCCATGCTTTTAAGAGATGTTGAAATTCCGCTGTCCGTCGTGCTTTCAAGCATGGAGAAGTACGGTTTCGCCGTCGACAGAGAGGGAATTGAAGAATTCTCCGTAATGCTCGAGAACAGAATAAACGGACTTATAACCGAAATATACGATTATTCCGGATGTACGTTTAATATAAACTCGCCTAAACAGCTCGGCGAGATTTTATTCGAAAAGCTTCTGCTTCCCGCGAAAAAGAAAACGAAAACGGGCTATTCCACGAGTGCGGAGGTTTTAGAGGAACTTATCGACGTTCATCCGATTATACCCGATATTCTCGAATACAGAACGCTTACGAAGTTAAAATCGACCTACTGCGACGGACTTCTGAAGGTAATAGGCGCAGACGGCAGAATTCATTCGACGTTTACGCAGACCGAAACGCGTACCGGCAGACTCTCGTCAACGGAGCCGAATTTGCAGAATATACCCGTCAGAAGCGAATTAGGACGCAAAATGCGTAAATTCTTTAAGGCGGAGGACGGATATGTTCTCTGCGACGCGGACTATTCGCAGATTGAACTGCGCGTGCTTGCCGATATTGCGAATGATAAAAACATGATAGAGGCGTTTAATAACGGCGACGATATTCACGCCATAACAGCCTCGCAGGTTTTTAAAATGCCTATGGATATGGTTACCCCGATTATGCGTTCAAGAGCAAAAGCCGTAAATTTCGGAATAGTTTACGGAATCGGCGCGTTTTCGCTTGCTAAGGATATAGGCGTAACGAGAGCAAAAGCCGCCGAGTATATAAATTCGTATTTAACGCACTATTCGGGCGTTGACAATTATATGAACAGCATTATAGCCGACGCTAAGGAAAAGGGTTATGTTACAACGCTTTTCGGCAGGCGCAGGTATCTGCCCGAGCTTTCCATGTCAAACGCGATTCAGCGCGCGTTCGGCGAGAGAGTCGCAAGGAATATGCCCATCCAGGGTACAGCTGCGGATATTATAAAAATCGCAATGGTGCGCGTTTATGACAGATTAAAGCGCGAAAATATGCGTTCGCGCCTTATAATGCAGGTTCACGACGAGCTGATTATAGAGGCGCCCGAAAACGAGCGCGACAAGGCTTTGAATGTTCTTAAAGAGGAAATGGAAAACGCCGTCAAAATGAAAGTCACGTTAAGCGTCGACGCACACGCGGGCAAAACGTGGTACGAGGCTAAGGGATGATTAAAGTAAGAAGAATGACCGCCTCGGACGTTAATTCGGTCTGCGAGATAGAGCGTGAGTGCTTTACCCGCCCGTGGAACGAGCGGAATTTTCTCGATTCGTTAAATAACGGCTGTTCCGTGTTCTTCGTCTCGGTTGACGGCGGAATAATAACGGGATTTATCGGCGCGGATAAAGTCGGCGGAGAGGTTTATATAAGCAATGTCGCGGTGAGGGAAAAATTCAGAAAACGCGGTGTCGCCTCGGCTCTTATTGACGCTATGAATTCATACTGCATTGATAATAACGCCGAATTTATAACGCTCGAAGTCCGGGTTTCCAACACCCCTGCGGTTAATTTATATGAAAAATCGGGATTTGAAAATCTCGGCAGACGTAAAAATTTTTATTCCGCGCCGAATGAGGACGCGTTTATAATGACAAAATATTTTTTGAAAGAATGATAAATATATGAATATACTTGCAATCGAATCCTCTTGCGACGAGACGGCGGCTTCCGTTGTAGTCGACGGCAGAAAGGTTCTCTCGAACGTTGTCGCTTCGCAGGTTGACGAGCATGTAAAATACGGCGGGGTAGTCCCCGAAATCGCTTCGAGACGGCATGCCGAAAATATATCGTGGGTTGTCGATTCCGCAGTAAAGGAGGCGGGGCTTTCATACGACGATATCGACGCTGTCGGCGTAACGTACGCTCCGGGGCTTATCGGCGCGCTTCTGGTAGGCGTTAATTTTGCAAAGGGATTGAGCTATTCTCTTAATAAACCGCTTATCCCCGTTCATCATTTGAGAAGCCATATTGCCTCTAATTATATTACGTTTCCCGAGCTTGAGCCTCCGTTTCTGGCGCTCGTTGTTTCGGGCGGACACAGCCACATAATTGCCGTTAAGGACTATACGGAGTTTGAAATTCTCGGCAGAACGCGCGACGACGCGGCGGGCGAGGCTCTTGACAAGGCGGCGCGCGCAATGGGGCTTGACTATCCGGGCGGAAAGAATCTTGACATCAGAGCAAAAAACGGTAATCCGGACGCGTATATATTCCCGCATCCGAGAGTTGACGGCGCACCCCTCGATTTCAGTTTTTCCGGACTTAAAACGTCCGTCGTTAATATTCTTCACAATAAGGCGCAGAAAGGCGAGAGCGTTGATATCGAGGATTTGGGCGCTTCCTATATTAAAAGCGTTGTAAAATGCCTTACCGATAATACGATGAAAGCCGCCGCCGAAACCGGGTATAAAAAAATCGTTATCGCGGGCGGAGTCAGCGCGAATTCCGTGTTAAGGCGTGAGATGACTTCACTTTGCAAAAAGCGCGGATATAAGCTCTATATGCCCGAACTTTCACTGTGCGGAGACAACGGCGCAATGGTCGGTTCGCAGGCGTATTACGAGCTTCTTGCGGGGCATACGGCAAAAGAAAATCTTAATGCTATAGCCTCTCTTCCTATTGACAAATCATACGTTTTGTGATACCATGAATTTGATTTTGATAAAAATTTATCAAAGTTTGTGCAAGTTTACAGTATAATATTTTAACTCTGCATTATTTTGTTCATTTTACTCTAAGAAGGAGAGAAATATAATGGCACTTACAACAAACAAGTCGATTCTTGCATGGATTGACGAAAAAGTTGAACTTGTTAAACCCGATAAGATCGTTTGGATCGACGGCAGTGAAGCTCAGCTCGAAGAACTGAGAAAAGAAGCTATCGCTTCGGGAGAGATGATCAAACTCAATGAGGAAAAACTCCCCGGATGCTTACTTCACAGAACCAAACCCAACGACGTAGCCCGTGTTGAGGACAGAACTCTTATCTGCACCCCGACTGAGGAAGAGGCAGGCCCCACGAACCACTGGATGGAGCCATCCAAGTGCTACAAGATGCTTTATGATATTGCAAGAGACAGCTACAAGGGCAGAACCATGTACGTTATTCCGTATTCAATGGGTCCCGTAGGCTCAAAGTTCTCAAAAATCGGTATCGAGCTTACCGATTCTATATATGTTGTTCTCAACATGTCTATCATGACCAGAGTCGGCAAGAGTGTTCTTGACGTTCTCGGCGACAGCGACGACTGGGTTAGAGGTCTTCACTGTAAATGCGATGTTGACGCGGAGAAAAGATGGATTTGCCAGTTCCCGCAGGACAACACAATTATTTCCGTAAATTCCGCATACGGCGGAAACGTACTTCTCGGCAAAAAGTGCTTTGCTCTTCGTATTGCTTCTTACCAGGGCTGGAAAGAGGGCTGGCAGGCTGAGCACATGCTTATCCTCGGCGTTGAGAATCCTAAGGGCGAAGTTAAATATATCTGCGCCGCATTCCCCTCAGCTTGCGGTAAGACCAACCTTGCAATGCTTATTCCTCCCGAGGGATATAAGGCTAAGGGATATAAAGTATGGTGCGTAGGCGACGATATTTCGTGGATCAGAAAAGGCCCCGACGGCAGACTTTACGCTATCAACCCCGAAAACGGTTTCTTCGGCGTTGCTCCCGGAACGAATATGAAGTCGAACCCCAACGCTCTTATTTCTACTCAGAAGAATACTATATTTACAAACGTTGCTCTTAATCTTGACGATAACACTGTTTGGTGGGAGGGTCTTGATAAGAATCCGCCCGAGCATGCGATTGACTGGAAGGGTAATCCGTGGAACGGCAAGACCAGTGAGGAGAAGGGTGCTCATCCCAACTCAAGATTCACCGCTCCCGCAAAGAACTGCCCCTGCATCAGCAAGGAGTTCGAGAATCCGGACGGAGTACCTATCTCGGCTATCGTATTTGGCGGCAGACGTGCTAAACTCGCTCCCCTGGTTTATCAGTCGAAGGATTGGAACAACGGCGTATTCATAGGTTCTATCATGGCATCCGAGACGACAGCCGCGGCAGCCGGTGCAGTCGGCGTTGTTCGCCGTGACCCCATGGCAATGCTTCCGTTCTGCGGTTACAACATGGGTGACTACTGGCAGCACTGGATCGACATCGGAGCTTCTCTTGATGCTGACAAAGCGCCTAAGATCTTCAATGTTAACTGGTTCAGAAAAGATGACGACGGCAACTTCATGTGGCCCGGATTCGGTGACAACCTTCGTGTTCTTGAATGGATTCTTGCACGCTGTGACGGTAAGGTAGATGCTAAAAAGACGGCTATCGGTTACCTTCCCTATGCTAAGGATATTAACCTTGAGGGGCTTGAGGGCGAAGTTACCGAGGAGAGCCTTGAGAGCATCCTTGACGTTGATAATTCTCTTTGGAGCAAGGAAGCAGAGGGAATCGAGGAGTTCTACGCTAAGTTCGGCGATAAACTTCCCGCAACTCTCAGAAAAGAGCTTGATACTCTTAAAGCAAGTCTTGCAGAGTAATTGAACAAATAAATATTCGGCGGTTTCGGGTTTTCCGAAACCGCTGTTTTTGTGTGCAGATAAAACAAATCCGGCGGATAT
>JALEQX010000026.1 GCA_022763825.1 Oscillospiraceae bacterium
TTTAACGGACATTCGTCTGAGAACTTCGAGAATAATATCCTTTGCCGCAACCCAGTCGTTAAGCTTGCCCGTAAGATTAACTTTTACTACTTTAGGCATTGTAATGTAATATGTTCCGCCTCCCATTGCAACTGCAACGTCAAGTCCGCCGGCACCCATTGCCAGCATTCCGATTCCGCCTCCGGTAGGCGTATGGCTGTCGGAACCGAGAAGCGTTTTTCCGGGCTTGCCGAAACGTTCAAGGTGTACCTGGTGGCAGATTCCGTTGCCGGGACGTGAAAATCTGATTCCTCTTTTTTTAGCCACAGATTGAATGAATCTGTGATCATCCGCGTTCATAAATCCGTTCTGAAGCGTGTTGTGGTCTATATAGGCTACGGAAAGCTCCGTTTTAACTCTGTCGATTCCCATAGCCTCAAACTGAAGGTAAGCCATGGTTCCTGTTGCGTCCTGCGTAAGAGTTTGGTCAATACGCAAACCTATTTCGTTTCCCGCGGTCATTTCGCCGCTGACAAGATGTGCTTTTATCAGCTTTTGTGCGATATTGTAACCCATTATTTTCTCCCCTTTAAAATATTTATATGATATTATATAATTTTTTTAAATTTATGTCAACACAACAGATTCAAATTGGATTTAATTTAAAATCAGTTTATTTAAATGTTTTTAAATATAATTGTTGATTTTAAACAAAAAATATGTTAAAATCAAACAGACTAAAATTTGAATGAAAGTGTGATAAACAAATGGCAGAAAAAAAAGCCGCGGCAGCTGCTGCTCTTGCCTCGGCAGGGGTGCTGTTGGCAGCAAATACGGTTAGGGCGGTTAAATTTAAACCGGAGAAGAAAGAATATCCGCCCTTGGTTAAAGAGAAAGTAAATACAGAAAGATTTATAAAAAATCTTTCCGATGCGATTAAATTTAAAACAATTTCAAATTACGACCCAGAAAAGGTTGATTGGAACGAATTTAACAGATTCCATGAATTTTTAAGGGAAAGATATCCTCACATTTTTTCTGAATTAAAAATCGAAATCGTATCAAGAGCAAGTCTGCTCATTCATTGGGAAGGTAAAAATCCGACCCTTGACCCGATAGCTTTACTCGGACATCAGGACGTTGTTCCCGTTACTGACGGTACCCTGGACGACTGGGAGCATCCTCCGTTTGAGGGCGAGGTCGCGGACGGATTTATCTGGGGCAGAGGTGCTCTTGATATGAAAAACCACGTTATAGGCGTACTTGAAGCGGTCGAAACGCTGCTTGAAGAGGGATTTGAACCGGAGCGCGACGTTTATGTTCTCCTCGGTCATAATGAGGAAACCGTTGCAACAAAGGAATCGGGTGCAGACGCTATGGCTGCGCTTTTGAAAGAACGCGGAGTTCATCTCGACTGCATTATAGACGAGGGCGGAGCGATTCTGCCCGTAAACATCCCGCACCTTATGAATCTGAATCTTGCAGGCGTCGGCGTAGGCGAAAAAGGATATGCGGATTTTAAGATTACGCTTAATACAAAAGGCGGACATTCCGCTCAGCCTCCCAAGCACACTGCAGTCGGAAAAATGGCTGATGTTATAAAGGATATTGAATCGCATCAGTTCAAAGCACATCTTAATCCCTTTATGATAGATCTGTTTACGAGAATCGGACAGAATATGTCTTTTCCCGGACGTTTCGTCGCATGTAATATCAATTACATGAAACCTCTCATCACTAAGGTTATGACATATATCCCGCCTGCGGCTTCAATGGTTCGCACGACTACCGGCGTTACTCAGATGTTCGGTTCGCCCCAGGCTAACGTATTGCCGCAGAAAGCTTCGATCGTCGTAAATTTCAGAATAATGCCCGGTCAGTCAATAGCTGACGTTGAAAAACATCTTCACAAGATTATAAGGAATAAGAATGTTAAAATTGAACTGCTCGGAGGAAAAGAACCGTCTCATCTTTCACCGACAGATTCGAGAGCGTTCCATGCAATAGAGGATATCTGCAAGCGTATGAATAATGATAATCTTGTCGCGCCTTATCTTGTTATGGGCGGTACAGACGCATACAGATACGAGGGTATATGTGAAAATGTATACAGATATTCGCCGTTTATGGTCAATACGACGCTTCTTTTAACGACGCACGGAACCAATGAAAGAATTCCGGTCGACTGTATGGAAAACGGAGTCGCATTCTTTAAAATGTATATCAGAACCTTATCGGCAGAATAATACGGTAAGTTTTCGGATAAATAAAAAAAACGGAGTGATATGTAAATGAAAAAAGCACTGTCCCTTATCCTTTCCTTTTGCCTTATTATGACAATCGGAATCGTTCCCGCCTTTGCTGCGAACAAATCGGATATTAATCTGCTTGTTGCTTCAGATCTTCATGTTTCGGAGAATACTGCTTCGGCAGCCGATACGGATAATCCGTATGAATATTCGGTTTCACATTCTGACCCCGCGCTCAGTCTTGAATCAAAAGCGATTTTTGCAAGTTTTCTTGAAAAAGCGTCTTTGTCCGACGCCGATTATCTCTTTATTTCCGGCGATATTGTAAACAAGGGCACGATTGCCGAGCATCTGTATACGGCAGAGGCTTTTAAAGCATTCGAGGATAAAACCGGAATCAAGGTTCTTGTCATTAACGGAAACCATGATGTTTACACAACAGAGTCTGACGGGGTTAAAGCTACTCCCGCTGACTTTAAAAATATTTATGCATCATTCGGCTACAGCGGCGCCGTTGCCGTCGATCCCGATTCGTGTTCGTACGTCTATGATTTAAAATCAGGTTACAGACTTGTAGCTATTGATACATGCAGCTATGATTCTAATTCCGACGGTCTGACAAAAGAACGTGTTTCATGGGTTAAGGCTCAGCTTGAGCAGGCAAAAAAAGACGGTAAAAAAGTCATTACAATGACTCACCATGCCATTACCGAGCATTTTGCTTATCAGAAAAAAGTATTGCCTAATCATGTTATAAACGCATATGACAGTTTCCCCGAGCTTCTTGCAGATAACGGAGTTGTTTATAACTTCTCCGGACATGTTCATATTAACGATATCGTTAAGTATACGTCCGTTAATATGAATTCGGTCTACGATGTACAGACAACGTCCCTTTACATGTATCCTGCTGCCTACAGAAGCGTTAAATTCAGCGATTCATCGGTAGATTTTAAAACAGAGTATATCACGGATATTGATACGTCGCTTGTTTCATCCGGTGCAAATGAAGCCTCGCTTAAAGCCATGAAAGAGAATTTTGTTTCTTATTCATACGGCTGTTTCGAAGCCGGTATTTCCTCCATTGTTTATAAGAGACTTGCTTCTCCCGCGTCAATTGCCTCAAAAGTCGGTGAAGAGGGAAGTGCGGAATATGAGGCGGCTTATAGTCTTATAAAAAAGCTTTCCGGCATTTTCTACTTGCCTATTTACAAAACCGGTGAAAAAACAGAGGGTGAAAGCTTTGAAGCTCTCGGTGAAAAATACGGATTTACCGTTACCGGCTCGGATTACAAATCTTACAATGAGCTTATCGCAAAGTTTGTTGCCGGTTTCTATGAGGGCGACGAGAATTACGGCGCAAACAGCGTTGAAATGAAGGTTGTCAAAGATTGTCTTAAAATCGGAATTGCATACGCTCTTGACGGTGAGGACGACATGACCGCAGGCGTGCTTGCTTCACTCATTCAGCGAGTTACCGGTAAACAGATTCCCTCTGTCATCACGGACTATCTTGCGAAAAACCTCAATGTTACAGATTACGCGTCTTTATTCATCGACGCATATTTAGGACTTATTGTTGAGGAAATTACGGTTGACTGCTCTGTAGACGATAACAATATCTCACTTCCGTCGTACAAAACGAGCTCTCCCGCATATAACAAATTCGCAAACTTCCTTGATAGAATTCTTGAAATAATAAGAAAGATTTTCTCCATTCTTCAGAACTTTTTCAAATAAATGATTTGGCTGTTTTATATCCCGGCTTTAATCGTTTTTATTTCGCTGATTATCGGTTTGATTCGTTATGAAAAGAGCGTATATTATAAATCTGTCCGTTTTGTTTCTCACAGTGATAAAATGAAGAGCAAATATGTTCCGAGCGAGGAAAACCGAATCAAAATTGATAAGCTTTTAAAAGAAGCCGACGATTATTACGAAAAATACAAGGATAAATAAAGAAAACCGCGGAGCCTTTTTCAAGACTTCGCGGTAACTTTTTAATGGTTGTTTATTCTCTTAATTCTGAGACAAAATAACGTCCTTCATCGAATAAAGTCCGCTTTTCTTTCCTGCCATAAATGCGGCGGCGTCGAGCGCGCCGGAGGCAAAAACGGTTTTTGACCTTGCGGAATGTGAGAATGTAATTATTTCATCCTCTCCTGCAAATATAATCTGATGCTCTCCGACTATATTTCCTCCGCGAACGGCATGCATGCCTATCTCTTTTTTATCGCGCTTTTGCCGTCTGTCGTGTCTGTCGTAGACAAGCTCGGGCTTATAATCCAGACCTTTTTCAATTGATTTTTCAAGCATCAGCGCCGTTCCGCTGGGAGCGTCAAGTTTAAGATTATGGTGAGCCTCGATAATCTCTATGTCAAAATTATCACCGAGTATTTTTGCCGCCTGTCTGCATATATCAGAGAGCAGATTTATGCCCAGCGACATATTTGCGCTTCGGAAAATCGCGCAGTGCTTTGACGATGTGTTAATTTCCTCAATTTGCTCATCCGAGTATCCGGTTGAACATAAAACGGCGGGAATATGCATTTTATTAACATACTCGAGAAGCCCCGCAAGGGCAGTCGGATGTGAAAAGTCAATAATGACATCAAAATTAACGTTTACTTCATCAAACGAAGCAAAAACAGGGTAGTCAAGATTATTATCCTCTTTCAGATCTACGCCCGCTGTGATTTCGAATCCCTCACGCGAATTGACGAGCGCGGTTACGGTTCTGCCCATATGACCGCAGCATCCGGAAAGTAAAAGCTTAATCATTTTATTATTCATCCTTTAAACAGACGGTAAATTTTAAATAAGTCCGTGATTTTCAAGCGCCTTGCGCAGCCTTGCCTTGTTTTCTTCACTGAGTGTACCGAGAGGCATTCTGCATCTGCCGACGTTGAATCCCATCATATTCATGGCTTCTTTTACGGGAATCGGGTTTACGTCGCAGAAAAGCGCCGTGCACAAATCCATATATTTAAGCTGTAATGCTGTCGCTTCGCCGGTTTTTCCGTCAAGATAGAATTGTGCAATATCGTGAACGACCTCGGGAACTACATGTGAGAGAACGGATATAACACCCCTTCCGCCGAGAGACATTATAGGAACAATCTGATCGTCGTTTCCGGAATATAAACTGAAATCATCAGAACACAGCGCCGCTGTTTGTCCGATTGAAGAAATATTACCGCTTGCTTCTTTGATGCCGACAATATTTTTATGTTTTGATATTTCATAAATAGTTTCCGGTTTCATCGTCATTCCGGTTCTGCCGGGGATATGATAGAGAATTATTGGCGTGTTTACCCTGTCGGCAATATAATTATAATGCTCGATAATTCCGCTCTGCGACGTTTTATTGTAATAAGGCGTAACCATTAACAATGCGTCAGCGCCGGCTTTTTCGCATTCGTTTGCAAGTCCGACGCAGTAGAAAGTATCGTTGCTTCCGCAGCTTGCAATAACAGGTACTCTGCCGTTAACAGTTTTTACACAGTGATTGACAAGTTCGATATGCTCGGGAACGCTTAATGTCGGAGCTTCACCGGTGGTTCCGGCAACAACGACAGCATCCGTTTTATGAGCAATTTGATACTCAACTATTTCGTCAAATTTGTCGTAATCGATTTTTTTCAAGTCCGGGGTAAACGGCGTAATTACCGCAACCGCTGCTCCCGTAAAAACAGGATTTGACATGATAAATCACCTTTCAATCAATTAAATTTCGGCTCTATATAACCCTCTGCGCAGAGAAGCTCAGCGAGAAGAACCGCGCCGCCTGCAGCGCCTCTGAGAGTGTTATGTGAAATACATACAAATTTATAATCATACTGGGTGTCTTCGCGGAGTCTGCCGGTTGAAATTGCCATTCCGCCCTCAAGATCTCTGCAAAGCTTCGTCTGAGGCATATCATCCTCGGTGTAATAATGTATAAATTGTTTCGGAGCTGAGGGGAGGTTAAGTTCCTGCGGTCTGCCCGAAAATTCCGACCATATTTTGAGTATTTCATCCTTGGTCGGTTTTTTCTTGAAATTAACAAAAACCGAGGCAAGATGACCGTCTGAAACGGGAACTCTTATGCACTGAGCCGTAAAATTCGGCTTATCTGCGGGAATAATTTTTCCGTCCTTGATTTCGCCCCAGATTTTAAGAGGCTCTTTCTCGCTTTTTTCCTCTTCGCCTCCAATATAAGGAATAACGTTGTCAACCATTTCGGGCCATCTTTCAAAAGTTTTTCCGGCTCCTGAAATAGCCTGATATGTGCTTACAAGAACATCTTTTACGCCGAAATCCTTATCAAGAGGATAAAGTGCGGGAACATAACTTTGAAGCGAGCAGTTTGACTTAACGGCAATGAAGCCTCTCTTTGTTCCGAGTCTCTTTTTCTGATCGTCAATAATTTTAATGTGCTGTGAATTAAGCTCGGGAATAACCATCGGTACGTCGTCGGTGAATCTGTTCGCTGAGTTGTTTGAAATAACGGGACACTCGGCTTTAGCGTATTTTTCCTCGAGGGCTCTGATTTCGTCTTTTTTCATATCTACTGCACAGAATACAAAATCGACCGCCTGTGCAATTTTTTCTACGTCGTTATCTGCGTCCATTACGGTCATTTCCCCGACATATTCGGGCATTTCTTTTTTCATAACCCATCTCGAACCGAGTGCATCCTTATATTTCTTGCCGGCCGATCTCGGAGAAGCCGCAAGAACGGTGATATCAAACCACGGATGTGTATCAAGAAGCGTTATAAATCGCTGTCCGACCATACCCGTAGCGCCTATAACTCCTACTTTATATTTTTTCATGACTAGACCTCCAAAAAAACAAAAAAACTGTTGTAATTAATCGTGTTATGCAATATAATCATAGGTAATGTTAAAAGAAGCTTGCATTTAATGTATATATTATCATTAAAATAATACTTAGTCAACATTAACATGATATTTTTAATTAATTTGGTGAGAATAAATGAAAAAAAGTGATTTCTATTTTGAACTTCCCGAAGAATTGATAGCTCAGCATCCCGCGCAGAAACGTGATATGTCGAGACTGCTTTGTCTCGGACGAAAGAGCGGTCAAATTGAGCATAAGCATTTTTATGATGTTATCGATTATTTAAAACCCGGCGACTGTCTTGTTCTTAACAATACTAAAGTTCTTCCCGCACGGCTTTACGGTATTAAAAAGACGGGAGCAAAAGTAGAATTTCTGATGCTGAAAAATCTCGGAGACGACCGCTGGGAGGTTATAACCGGTCCGGGACGCAAGGCAAGAGAGGGAGACGAATTTGATTTCGGAGACGGTATTCTTCATGCAATTGTCGAAAAAGTCCTCGACAACGGAAACCGAATTGCTCATTTTACGTATGCGGGTTCTAATATCTATGAAGTTCTCGACAAAATAGGCGAAATGCCGCTTCCTCATTATATAAAAGAAAAACTGACAGACAATGACAGATATCAAACTGTTTACGCTAAAGACCCGGGGTCTGCCGCCGCTCCGACCGCAGGACTTCATTTCACGCAGGAGCTCCTTGAAAAAATAAAAGAAAAAGGCGTAGATATAGCTTATGTTACGCTTCACGTAGGCATCGGTACATTCAGACCCGTTAAAACAGAAAATATAGAAGAACATAAAATGCATACGGAGCACTACTATATCGACGCCGAAAATGCCGAAAAAATCAATAAGGCGAAATTAAACGGAAACAGAGTTATTGCGGTCGGTACAACTTCATGCAGAACGCTCGAATCCGCATCGTCGCCGACAGACGGAACGGTAAAAGAGTGTGTCGGCGACACGAGCATTTTCATCTATCCGGGGTATAAATTCAAATGTATCGACGGTTTGATTACAAATTTTCATCTACCCGAAAGTACGCTAATTATGCTTGTTTCCGCATTCTGCGGCAGAGAAAATACACTTAATGCCTATAAAGTTGCGGTTGAAAATAAATACAGATTTTTCTCATTCGGAGACGCTATGCTTATTATGTAAAATTTAAATATGCTTTTATCTAACACAAATATTACAGGAGAAATTTTATGTATAAATTAATTAAAAACTGCGGTACGGCACGTCTCGGAGAATTTGAAACCGTTCACGGTACGGTAAAAACTCCGGGGTTTATGAATGTTGCAACGTGCGGTGCCATTAAGGGCGGTCTTTCGGCTCAGGACTTAGAGGATATAAACTGCCAGGTTATGCTGTGCAACACATATCATCTGCATGTAAGACCGGGTGATGATCTTATATACAGAATGGGCGGGCTTCATAAATTTACAAACTGGAACGGACCTATTCTGACTGATTCGGGCGGATTCCAGGTTTTTTCTCTTGCCAAACTTCGCAGAATTAAGGAAGAAGGCGTTTCTTTTCAATCGCACATAGACGGCAGACATATTTTTATGGGACCTGAGGAAAGTATGCAGATTCAGTCTAACTTAGGCTCTACGATAGCTATGGCATTTGATGAATGCGTTGAGAACCCCGCTACATATGAATATGCAAAAAAATCATGCGAAAGAACAACCAGATGGCTTGAAAGATGTAAAAAAGAGATGAACCGTCTTAATTCACTTGACGAGACAATAAATAAAAACCAGCTTTTGTTCGGTATTAATCAGGGATGCACTTTCGATGATTTGCGGATTAAACATATGAAAGACATAGCGTCTCTTGACCTCGACGGATATGCTATCGGCGGTCTTGCGGTAGGTGAGCCTACAGAGGTTATGTACCACATTATCGAACAGGTTGAACCGTTTATGCCGAAAAATAAAATTCGCTATCTTATGGGCGTCGGAACTCCCGGAAATATAATAAACGGCGTAAAAAGGGGAGTCGATCTTTTTGACTGTGTTATGCCGTCGAGAAACGCACGTCACGGTCATTTGAACACATGGAACGGCATAATTAATTTAAATAACAATAAATATGCTGAAGATCCGTCGCCGATTGATTCAGCGTGTGACTGCCCGGTATGCAGAAATTATTCAAGAGCTTATATCAGGCATGTTTTAAAAGCTAAAGAAGTTCTCGGACTCAGACTCTGCGTTATGCATAATCTTTATTTTTATAACGAACTCATGAGACGCATACGGCTTTCCCTCGAAAACAATACGTTTGATGAATTCTATGACGAATATGCGCAGAAATTAGATACCAGAATTTAAAAATACTTAATAAATAACTATTGCATATTCAGACACAGTATTGTATAATGTATATCAGTTTATTAAACGGAGGATTATAAAATGACATTTTCAACTTATTTGCTTTCATGCATGGGTCAGGCCGCTTCCGGTTCCGCAGAGCAGTCTAAGGGCAGTTCTTGGTCCATGATTATTATGATGGTTGCGCTGTTTGCCATTATGTATTTTCTTATGATAAGACCTCAGAAGAAAAAACAGAAGGAAGAGCAGGAAATGCGCGATTCTATTCAGATCGGCGACGAAATTACCACCATCGGCGGTATTATGGGCAGAGTTGTTACGGTTAAAGAGGACAGCATTGTTCTTGAATCGGGCGCAGACAGAACAAAGATGAAGTTCTCCCGCTGGGCTATTCAGACAAATGATACGGCTAATGAAAGACTTCAGGCTGAAAAAGACGCTATTGCAGCAGCAAAACAGGCTGAAAAAGAGGAAAAGAAAAAAGGAAGCCGTTCAAAGAAATCCAAATCCGAGGATAAGTCGGACAAAGAGTAATTTTTAAGAATAAACAAATAAATCCCTTCATATCTTGTATAGAGATACGGAGGGATTTTTTATGTCTGTCAAAATAAAAAAGAAAAAAACAAAAAATCAGGGCACAAGTTATAATTTAAAGAAAAGCTTTATTATATCGGCAGTTGTCGGAATTATCATTTACTGTTTAATGCTGTCGGCGGCTGCATTCATAATGACGCATACTCAGGTAAAAACCGCTGTATTGCCGTATATCTATCTGAGCATAGGGGCGGTTTCTTCTTTTATAAGCGGATTGATAGCGTGTAGGAATGTTAAACATAAAAAAATATTAGTTTCTCTTGTATCATCTTTTATAGTTCTGATTTTGATTTTTATTCCGATAATTGCGGTTGATAACAAGGATTTGTCAATTAATTCATTGCTGTTGATACCGGCTGTAATTCTGCCGGGCATGCTTAGTTCGATAATATCAAAATAAAAGCAGGGAAGTGAGAATATGAAAATAAAGACCGTAAAATATTTCAGCAAAAGAAGTGCATTTTCTCAGTCTGATTCAAAAAGTATTATGATTTTATTATTTATTTTCGCTGCATCAATGATAATCGGAGCCGGTACGGCAGGAAAAACAGACACGTTTATTTCCGCTCAGTTAAAAGGTTACGTTTCGGACAGTTTTGTTTTCTGCGCTGAGTCAGGATTTTTTAAAGTATTTTTATATTCGTTTGCGGTAAACGCTGTTTTGATTCTTTTTTCATACGTAAACGGATTTAACTGTGTAGGTCTGTCTTTGTCTGTTGTTCTGCCGGCAGTAAAAGGCATCGGACTGGGTTTAATTTCAGGCTCGTTATATATGCAAGGCTCATCGGGTGTGGTCAAATACTGCATGACGGTTTTACCCGGAGGCATTTTCGCTGTATTGGCTTTGATATTGGCATGCAACGAAAGTGCATATATGAGCGTTGATATTCTGTCGCTGATTCTTAACAGACGCGAATTATCCGATAAAATTTCACTGAAAAAATATTCTTTAAAATTTGTTATAATATTGATTCTTATATTGATATCATCATTTATTGACGGTTTTACGCTCGGCGGAATCGGAAATTATTTATCATCTTGATTATTGTTCGGCTTAATCTTTGCAAGCGGGTTTGATTCGGCGGCTTCTTCAAGCTGTGCATTAACAATATGCGTGTATATCTGCGTTGTTCCGACATTCTCATGTCCTAAAATCTCCTTGAGGACAAGCAAATCGGTATCTCCGTACTGATACATAAGCGTAGCGGCAGTATGTCTTAATTTATGAACCGAATAGCCGTCAAGTCCGGCTTTTTGAAGAAAATATTTAACTGTGTACTGAACGGTTTTCGGAGAAATTCTCTTGAGTCTGGAACTTAAAAACAACGCTTTCTTATCTATGACGCCGTCAACGGGACGTACGCGCATATAATTGCTTATTGCGCTCAAACAGGCTTCGTTAAGATAAACAGTTCGCTGTTTGTTACCCTTACCGGTAACCGTAACCGTATTACCTTTTATGTCGGTATAATTCAATCCCACAAGCTCGGACAGACGAAGACCGCAGTTCAAAAACAAAACAATCATAGCATAATCTCGCTCGCGGTGTTTTCCGTCTATACATTTAAGTAAATCCAGACTTTCGTCAAGAGTAAGATATTTCGGCAGTACTTTTTTAAGTTTGGGAGTGTCAAGATTTTGTAAAGGACTGTCCTTTACAATTTGTTGGTTTGACAAATAATGATAGAATGAGCGTATAGCGGCAACTTTGCGTGCACGAGTTGCTTCGGAGTTATTTCTGACATCTTTACAGTATGACAAAAATGAATACGCGTCGGCAAGAGAAATATTTTTAAAAAAATCTGCGTCAAGATTTTTTATGTATGTCGAATCCGAAATCGGCTCAGGCTGAAGTTTTTTGTAAACCGACATGTAACGGCAGAATAATTTTAAATTAATTGAATATTCGTAAACAGTTTTTGATGATTTATTTTTTATTCCGGTCATATAATGAAGATAATTCACGATTATTTCGGGAAGAACTTCATAATCTATTGTATCATACATATTTATCACCCAGAGCTAAATTTCAATTATATAATAAGATATTATTCAAAAAAATACTACCCTCAATTATACAAAATCTTTATTTTGTATAATTGATTGTATACGTTTTGCAGAAAATTAAAAGTGTAGATATTTTACTGGCCTTTTCTGTTTATTAATGATTTAATTATAACACAGCTCACAGGACGAAGCAAGATTCACACTATGAGCTCAGACGAAGAATGAAGAACTAAAAGTGCGAATCGGAGTTCTTCATTCTTTTTTTCTTCGTCAAGAAAAAAAATCAAGCTGATTCGAATTTTTAATAAGATTAAGTATTATCTCCTTAAATTATTCGATGAATTGAATGTCGAAATTGATATAATCGAGCCGGTCAAATATGCCGTAGGCGTGAGCGTGTTACAATTGAACAACTCGACGAACTCCATGACTTATATGAATCAATTAAATATCAGTTCTCGAAGTGACGCATAAACCGCAAGTTTTTCGTATTCAGGTTGTTTAGAATAGCCCAAAAATAGACTTCCCTTTCTTGTTTTTATAATATGTTAAAGATTCCCTTAGCATTAATTTAATTATAATATTATTTTGTTTATAAATCAACTTCACATTTTTTTTGTTTGTTGATTTGCACATGATATATGTTTTAAGTGCCTAAAAATATACTACAGTTTGTATAAACAGACAAAAAATTGAAATTTAAAAAATATTTCTTTACTTTTTGTCGATATTGTGATATTCTTATTTGCAGTAAAAAACTTTCTTTAATCGGTACAGAGATACCGCAAGATTGCAAATAGAATTGTTATATTGTTTGTTCAGTATTATTTTATCTGATTTTATAGCATTGTTATGCAGTCTTGCCATGTAGGCAGGACTTTTTTTATAGGAGAAATTAATATGCAGTTTAAATCTCAGATAATGGATTCTTCCGCCGTAATGCGGGCGTTAAAAAGACTCTCCTATGAGATTATAGAAAAAAATCACGGTGTAGACAACGTATGCATCGTCGGAATAAAACGCAGAGGCGTCCCGCTTGCCGAGGTTATTTGCGAAAATATAAATCAAACGGAAGATACCGAAATTTTAAACGGAATTCTTGATATAACACTTTACCGCGATGATTTAAGCCGTGAAAATACCGAACCTGTTATTAATTCTACAGATATACCGTTCGTCGTTACGGGTAAAAAAATAATTCTTGTTGATGATGTAATTTATACGGGTAGAACGGTCAGAGCAGCCATAGACGCTCTGTTCTCCTTAGGCAGACCCGCATGTATTCAGCTGGCGGTTCTTGTCGACAGAGGGCACAGAGAACTTCCTATCAGACCCGATTACGTCGGAAAAAATATTCCGACATCCGCTTCGGAAGTCGTTAAAGTCTGCACTGAAGAATTCGACGGAAAAATCGGAGTTGAGCTATATTTAAGAGACTGATTAAAATTTGGTTATGATTTGTTTTCATAATATATAATGTTTCGGAGGTATTTTATATGAAACTAACCTATGACGTTAAAGACAAGCCTAAGTTCGGACAGCTTATTGTTTTCGCTTTCCAGCAGCTGCTTGCAATTCTCGCCGCGACTATCGCCGTTCCTTCTATTGTTCAGAACGGTATGAGCCAGTCAGCCGCCCTTTTCGGAGCAGGCGTCGGCACGATAGTTTATCTTATCTTTACTAAATTCAGAAGCCCTGTTTTCCTCGGTTCTTCTTTCGCATTTCTCGGCTCAATGTCGGCTGCTTTTGCAGGCGCATACGCTGAGTCTGCCGCAGGTCATGCCGGACTCATTCTAGGTGCAATCTTTGCAGGTCTTGTTTATGTTGTAATAGCTATCGCTGTTAAAATTGCCGGCGTTAAGTGGATTAATAAAATCATGCCCGCTGTTGTTATCGGTCCCACGGTTTCGATAATCGGACTTTCTCTTGCAGGCAACGCTATCGGAGATCTTACGAATTCTGCCGGTGCAAGCACGGCAAGCCCCTATGTATGTATCATTTGCGGACTTGTAACGCTCTTTACTGTTGTTATCTGCTCTGTATACGGCAAAAAAACAGCTAAACTAATCCCCTTCATCATAGGTATTATTGCAGGATATATTGTAGCTGCGATTTTCACTGTAATAGGAATGAAGACCGGAAATGATCTTCTCAAAGTTATAGATTTCAGCATTTTCTCCGGAATGAAAATATTCTCGGTACCTGACTTTACATTCATGAAAGCAATTAAAGGTATTAAGGATATCGACGGCAGTTATATAGCTTCGATTGCGGTTGCTTATGTTCCTGTTGCATTCGTTGTTTTCGCTGAGCATATCGCTGACCACAAAAACCTTTCATCTGTTATCGGCAAAGAACTTCTTGAGGATCCCGGACTTCACAGAACCCTTCTCGGAGACGGCGTCGGCTCCATGGTAGGCGCTGTTTTCGGCGGATGCCCCAATACTACATACGGCGAATCCGTAGGATGCGTAGCAATTACCGGTAACGCTTCAGTTGTTACGATTCTCACAACTGCAATTATGGCAATGGTAATTTCTTTCTTCGGACCTTTTGTTACTTTTCTTTCGAGTATTCCCTCCTGCGTCATGGGCGGTGTATGTATTACACTTTACGGATTTATTGCGGTAAGCGGTCTTAAGATGATTCAGGTTGTCGACCTCGAAGCTAATAAAAACCTGTTTGTTGTTGCAGTTATCCTCATCTGCGGTATCGGCAATCTTTCAATCTCATTCGGCAAAGTTACGCTTACGTCGATTGCATGCGCTCTTATCCTCGGTATCATTACAAATGCTGTTCTTCACCGCGGAGATAAGGAAGAAGCCGAACTTGACGAGACTAAAGACCGTTGATTATTATTGACAAACGTCGGTAATTATTATATAATTTAAAAGCAAATAAAAGGCGCTGCGGCATTTAATGTTTGCAGTGCCTTTCTTTCTTAGGAGTGATGTTATTTTGAAAATTTATTCTATAGAAAACGATAAACTCTCACTGAGCGTTAAGGAGTACGGTGCAGAACTTCACAGTATTGTTTCAAAAGATACGGGATTTGATTTTTTATGGAACGGAGACGAATCCGTTTGGTACGGACAGTCCCCTATTCTCTTCCCTATTATAGGCAGACTGCTTGATGATAAATATCGTTATGACGGTAAGGAATATTCTATGCCCAAGCACGGACTTTTCAGAAAAAGAAACGCACAGCTTGTATCATGCGAAGGCAATAAACTTGTGCTTGCACAGACGGCTGACGCAGAGACGTTGAAGAGCTATCCGTTTACATTTGTCGTTTATATTACTTTCGAAATTATAGATAAGAGCGTAAAAGTCACGCATAAAGTTGTTAATACAAATGATAAAACAATGTATTTTTCAATCGGCGCACATCCGGGATTTAAATGCAAAATAGGCGATTATCTTGAATTCGACGAAAACGAAACGCTATCAACCGAAATGATAGATTCGGATTCGATTCGCGTAAATGAAAAAATACCTGTTCTCAACAACGAGAAAAAGATTGTTATTACAGAGCATATTTTTGATAATGATGCATTAATTTTTTCAAATATTAAATCAAAACATATTACCCTCCATTCAACTGACAGCGCGAGACAGGTTAGATTTGACTTCGGTTCAAGTCCGTATCTGGGAATATGGGCAAAGCCAGGCGCACCTTACGTATGTCTTGAACCTTGGTTCGGTGTAAACGATTCGAGAGATAAAAAAGACTGTATTTGCAAAAAAGAGGGCATAATATCTCTTGAAAGCAACAAATCATTTGAATTTTCATGGATTGCTCAGTTTTCGGAATAAACATATTGACTCTATTTTGCTAAACTGGTACAATATAAATATAGAAACGGAGAATTATTATGAGTGACGATATAAGAAACGAAAATGAAGATTATAATGAAACGAATATAATCAGCGTTATCGATGAGGACGGCGTTGAACATACCTTTGAAGAACTCGACAGAATCGAGCTTGACGGCGACGAATATATCGCTCTTCTTCCCCAGTATGACAAAGAAGAGGAAATTCTTGATTCGGACGGTGAACTTATTATATTAAAAACATCCTATGAGGATGACGAATTTTACCTCGAACCTATCGAGGACGATGCACTTTTTGATAAACTCGGCAGAATGTTTGAGGAAAGACTCAGCGATATGTTCGAATTTGACGACGAGGAATAATTTTTGATCACTTTCCTGCTGTGTTCGCCTATTTTTCGCTTTTATTGACCCAACAAACTTTAATAGGGAGCTAAGCTCCGTATCGCGGGAACGCAGACCTCCCGCTTCGGCGGACGTTGGGAGCGCAAAGCATACGGGCCGCACCCACCTGCTTTTTATGCAGGTCATTTATTGCGAGGATTACGGCACAGCGGGGTTAAATAAGAAATAAGAGAGAGACTTTTTTCGGTCCCTCTCTTTTATTATTATAATGTTGACGATATATTCTGAAATTTCGATTTAGCCGTATCAATTTCCTGCTGCTGAGCTTTTGCCGGGCAGTACCATCCGCGAGACTGCATCTGGTCAAAAACACTCTGTTGAATATTGTGCTCGTCTCTTAAAATGTTAAGAAAATCGGTTCTCAGCGACTGATCGACACATTCATTTGAAAATGTGTTGTATCCGTCTGTTATATGCTTCTGTGACGACAGAATATCATCAAGAATATCTCTGTCAGGTAAAATAGTGTTATTATCCATAAAACAAATTCCTCTCTTATATCAACAGCAAAGATGTCCCATTAAAGTATCAAAGTGCGTTTTATGCTGAGCTGCAAGCTGTTCGCATGTCGCTTTGATTTGAGGGTCCGCTGCACACTGAGCGTAACTTTTATACTTCTTAATCAAAAGCTGTTCACTGTTAAGCTGGTCTTCGAGTGCAGACAGCTCTTTTTTTGTTAAATTAGGCATAAAAAAAACCTCCGTTAAATTACTGACTTAATCGTCATTATAATTATTAACGGAGGATAAAAATTTATTCTGTTATGCCCGATAAAACAGTGATTTTATTTTACAAGATCGATCACAATATCGCCTTCGGGTACATATTTACCCAGTGCAAAGTCTCTTGCGCTGAAAATAACCTGATTGTCGGTTACGCTGACGATAAATCCGAGTCCTGCCTGATTATAAATACCGTCCTTGTTTGAAATGCCTATCGACGGAACATTGACAAGATGAACGTTGTCTTTTTTCTCATAGAGATACTCGCCGAATGCGGTGTGAAGATGTCCTGTGAGGAAAACAACATTCTGATACTTATTCATAATGTTGAAAAGTTGGTCTGACTGCTTTCCGACGCTTCCCGCAGACTCAACAGGACTGCCCCATGTGTTGGGAAGACCGTGAGTATATGCAAGAGGCTGATGGTTAACGACAAATACGGGTTTTCCGTCTTTTGCGGATGATGCAAGTTCCTCATCAAGCCATTTAAGTTGTTCGTCCGAGAACCAGTTTTCCTCAAATTCCGTCCTGTCGGTTGAAAGAACAATGAATTTATAACCGTTAGCTTCGTATGTATAGTTAAGTTTATCTATTGTCAAACCATTGTCCGCATTAAGGGCGTTCATGAACTTCATAAATCTTTTGCTCTGTACCGAGTAAGCTTTTAATCTTACGTCATGGTTTCCCTCGCAGAAAACATATGCCTTCGTCTTTACAGGCGAAAAATAGTCGGCAAGTGTTGCATATTCGGCTGTTAATCCGTTTTCAGCCATGTCGCCGGCTACAACAAATGCGTCAAAATCAATATTTGAATTTACAAGATCAGTGCATGCGTTTTTAGTATACTGGTTTCTTGAAAAAAGATAATTTGAAACCTGCGTGTCTCCCCATGCCACAAAGGTCATATTTGCATCGTCCCTGACTTTTATAGGGTCGTCGGTTGCGGGAGGTTCGGTAAGTCCGATTCCGAGCGCAGACATTATTGTCATGATAAGCGCCATGATTTTGTACATTAATGTGATTCTCATCAATTCATCTCTCCTAAATTAATTATAAAATTTTAAGTGCGCCGGTCGGGCAGACGTCTGCACATTTTTTACAGTCTTTGCAGAAAGCGAGTTTTACGCTGTCTTTAAACTCCGGTTTAATAACAGTATTGAATCCCCTGCCTACAAGTCCTAGTATGCCTTGCTTCGCGTTCTCATTGCATGTCCTGATGCAGAGAGAGCATAAAATGCATTTACCCTGGTCGCGTTCTATGGTAACAAGTCTGTTTTCTTTAAAAGAAGTGTGATATTCTCCTGCGAAACGCGCGGGGTTGATATCATACCGCTGAGCATTTTTTATCAGCGAACAGTCATGATAATCAAAGCATCCGCATTCAAGACAGCGTTTAGCCTCTTTTTGAGCCTGTTCGTCGGATAAACCGAGGTAAATAGACGAAAAGTCCTTTTTTCTTTCTCCCGGAATTCTTACCGGCATTTTTACTCTGTCAATTTTTTCTTTATCGGCAACAATTGCAGGGTCAAAATTCTTCTGCGAAACATACGGTTTAAATGAAGCAAGCGGTTTGTTGTTTAAATAATTTTCAACACAGACAGCAGCTTTTCCGGCGTGAGCAATTGCCTGAATCGCAATTGAAGCTCCCCTGTTAATCGCATCGCCTATTGCAAATACTCCGTCGATATCGGTCATAAACGTTTTTTCGTCAGAAACAATATTGCCGCGATTGTTAAGCTGTATTCCTTCCAAACCGTCAGAGTCGAGTTTCTGACCTATAGCGTTGATAACAGTATCGACATCAAGATACTCGAATTTGCCTTCTACGGGAACAGGAGAACGTCTGCCTCCCTCGTCCGGTTCGCCGAGCTCCATAACCTGAAGTTTTACGGTTTTTACTCTGCCGTTTTCGCCGATAAACTCAGCGGGATTTGTTAAGAATTTAAACTGTACGCCCTCTTCAATCGCTTCTTCGATTTCGATATCCTCAGCGGGCATTTCATTTCTCGTTCGTCTGTATATAACGTATACATTTTCAGCATTACATCTTACAGCCGACCGGCATGCGTCCATCGCAGTGTTTCCTCCGCCGACAACAGCTACGTTTTTGCCGATATCGGGCTTTTTTCCGAGTGCAATTTCTCTGAGAAAATCTATACCGCCGACTACGCCGTTAAGCTCCTCACCTTTACATTTCGCCGAACTGCTTTTCCATGCACCGACCGCCAGTATAACAGCGTCAAAACGTGAACGAATACTGTCAAGTGTTTCGCTTTCGCCGAGTTTGAAATTATTTATCATTTCAACTCCAAGAGAAGCAATTTCCTTTACTTCTTCGTCGAGGACTTTTTTAGGAAGTCTGTACTCCGGAATTCCGTAGCGAAGCATTCCGCCCATTTTCGGCATCTTATCAAATACGGTAACGCTGTGTCCCTTAAGTCTTAAGTAATATGCCGATGTAAGACCTGCGGGACCTCCGCCGATAATGCATACTTTCTTTCCTGTATCCTTTTTTACAGAACCGAGTATATGCTTGCCCGAAGACAGAACCTTATCTGCTGCATACGCTTTTAAAAATGCTATGGATATAGGCTCTTCAACATACTGCCTTCTGCATGCTTTTTCACACGGATGCGGGCATATTCTGCCTATGCTTGCCGGAAGCGGGATTTTTTCTTTTATAATTTCAACGGCTTTTTCGTTGTTACCTAAAGCAATTTGCTTTACATACTCCTGGCATGCGGTACCTGCCGGACAGTTAAGCACGCACGGTCCAAGACAGTCACCCTTGTGGTCGGACATTAAAAGCTCAAGTGATATTTTACGCGATTTAACTACCCTTTCAGATTGGGTGTTTATTATCATAGAGTCGGAAGCCTTTACAGAACATGCACGCAGAAGTTTAGGTATTCCCTGAGCCTCGACAACGCACAAACCGCAGGCGCCGTATTCCTTTACAGAATCCGCATGGCAAAGAGTCGGAATAAATATATTATTTTTATTTGCGACATCAAGAATTGTATCTCCCTGAATGCCTTTTACGGGTATGCCGTCAATTGTTAAATTAATTTCTTTCATCGGAATACCCTCCTTATGCCTTTTCTACTGCGCCGAATCTGCAAACATTAAAGCATTGACCGCATTTAATACATTTAGATACATCGATAATAAATGTCTTTTTAATTTCTCCTTCAATTGCGTTTGCGGGACATTTTTTTGAGCAAAGCGAACAGCCTTTACATTTATCGGGATTAATTTTGTAAGACAACAGCGCGGAACATTCGCCCGCAGGACATTTTTTATTTTTTATATGAGCGATATATTCGTCTCTGAAATATTTTATCGTAGTCAAAACCGGGTTCGGAGCAGTCTGCCCGAGTCCGCACAGCGCGCCGTCCTTAATTGCATAACATAATTCTTGAAGAAGTTCGATATCGCCGTCTTTGCCCTCGCCGTTTACTATTCTCGTAAGAATTTCATACATTCTCTTAGTTCCGATTCTACACTGGACGCATTTACCGCACGATTCTTTTGTCGTAAAATTGAGAAAGAACTTTGCCATATTTACCATGCACGTATCTTCATCCATGACAACCATTCCGCCCGAACCCATTATTGCGCCTGTGGCGGAAAGAGCCTTGTAATCAATGACGGTATCGAGCAGACTTTCGGGAATACATCCGCCGGATGGCCCGCCCATTTGAACGGCTTTGAATTTTTTATTATCCCTTATGCCGCCGCCGATATCAAAAATAACGTCGCGAAGAGTCATTCCCATAGGAATTTCAACTAAACCGCCCTTTTTAATTTTACCGGTAAGAGCGAAAACTTTGGTTCCCTTGCTGTTCTCGGTTCCCATGGAAGCAAAAGCCTCACCGGAATTGTTAATAATCCATGCAACGTTTGCAAATGTTTCAACGTTGTTTATATTTGAAGGTTTGTGCCAATATCCCTCCTGTGCAGGGAACGGAGGTTTAAGTCTCGGCATACCGCGCGAACCTTCCAGCGATTCGATAAGTGCGGTTTCTTCTCCGCAGACAAAAGCGCCGGCACCGGCTTTGATTCGCATATCGCATGAAAAAGACGAGCCGAGAATGTTTTTACCAAGATATCCGGCACTTCGCGCGTCTTCAATTGCTTTTGTAAGTCTCTGAATTGCAAGAGGATATTCGGCTCTTACGTAAACAATCATTTCCTTTGCGCCGATTGCATATGCACCTATGAGCATGCCCTCAATAAGGGAATGAGGGTCGGATTCTATAACCGCTCTGTCCATGAATGCTCCCGGGTCACCTTCGTCGGCATTGCAGATAAGATATTTTTCATCGCCCGGAGACTGACGAGCTGCATTCCATTTAAACCATGTCGGGAATCCCGCTCCGCCTCTGCCGGCAAGTCCTGATATCTTTATTGTTTCAATAACATCCTCCGGGGACATTTCATTTAAAACTTTTTTTATCGCCTTATATCCGTCGTTCGAACGGTAAGAATCAATATCCTCAGGGTCAATCAGTCCGCAGTGCCGAAGCGCAATACGCGTCTGTTTTGATAAAAACTGTTCGTCATCCGGGGAGATAGTAAGTTCATCAAGAACCGATAAATCGGAATCAACAACAGCTTTCGCAATTATTTCACAGTCGGACGGCTGAACTTTAACGAGACGTTTTATTAATTCTTTTCCGTCGTATATATCAACAATCGGTTCAAGAAAGCACATTCCGATACATCCGACAGAACCGATTTTAACACTGCCGGGACATTCCTTTTTAAGCGCCGACATAACTTTATCGGCACCCGCGGCAATACCGCAGCTTCCCCTGCCTATAACGATACTGTACATATCAAACGCTCTCCTTTCGGATTTCTCTGATTACAGAAACGGCTTTTTCAGGTGTAAGCGAACCGTAAGTATTTTCGTTTATCATCATAACAGGAGACAGTGAACAGCATCCTAAACATGCTACTGTTTTAAGAGAAAAGAGTCCGTCGTCCGTTGTTTCGCCGTCGGCAATGCCGAGTTCTTCACATAACGCTTTTTCAATGCTGTCAGCGCCGTTTACATGGCATGCGGTACCTTTGCAGAGCATTATAAGATTTTTACCGACGGGTGTAAGTCTAAACTGTGTATAAAAAGTTGCAACACCCATAACCTTAGCGGGCGAGCATCCTGTTCTTTCAGCCGTGCGGTATATAACGTCAATCGGAAGATATCCGTAAATATCCTGCGCTTTTTGAAGTATTGTTATAAGGCTGCCCTTTATATCGGCATATTCATCTAAAACAATGTCAAGTAAAGAAAGGTCAACCTGTTCATGTTTGCATTCGGGATTCATATTTTATGCCTCCTTATTTTAACTATTATAACTTAAACTAAAACTAATATCAATATTTAAAACAAACTAAAATAATTTTATAACAAAAAAAGAAGCCCGGTTATACGCCGGACTTCTGATTTTTTTTGAAGTTTTAATAATTGCAGACAAGTTCTCCGTCGCGCAAATCGATATGAAGCACCGTACCGGGGGCAACATTTTCACCGATTATTTTACGTGCAAGCAGTGTTTCAACATTTGACTGCAAGTATCTTTTCAGCGGTCTTGCGCCGTATACGGGATCGAATCCGTGATCGACGATATACGCCTTTGCGTCGTCGGAAACAACAACGCTTAACTGATTTTCGGCAAGACGTTTATTAAGATCCTTGATAAGCAGGTCGATAATACCTGTAATATTAGCCTTTGTAAGAGGCTTATAGAATACTATTTCGTCAAGACGGTTTAAAAATTCGGGTCTGAACGAGGATTTGAGCAATGCGGATACCTTTGCTTTCGCTTCTTCGCTTATTTCGCCGTCCGCGCCGATTCCGTCAAGAATTATATCAGAGCCGAGGTTTGACGTCAAAATGATAACTGTATTCTTAAAATCAACGCATCTGCCCTGCGAATCCGTAATTCTGCCGTCGTCAAGAACCTGTAAAAGAACGTTGAAAACGTCGGGATGTGCTTTTTCTATCTCATCAAAAAGTACGACCGAATAGGGTTTTCTTCTTACCGCTTCGGTAAACTGACCGCCCTCTTCATATCCGACATATCCCGGAGGCGCTCCGATAAGACGTGAGACTGAATACTTTTCCATGTATTCGCTCATATCTATTCTGACCATGCTGTTTTCGTCGTCAAACAACGCTTCGGCAAGAGCTTTTGCAAGTTCCGTTTTACCTACGCCGGTGGGACCTAAGAACATAAACGAACCAATGGGTCTTCTCGGGTCTTTGATGCCGGCTCTCGAACGAAGGATTGCGTCCGAAACTTTTTCGACGGCTTCATTCTGACCGATAACGCGTTTATGAAGCGTGCTTTCGAGTCCCAGAAGCTTCTGTTTTTCGCCCTCCATAAGTTTTGATACGGGAATACCTGTCCATCTGCCGACAATCTCGGCGATCTCGTCATCGGTGACTTTATTTCTTAAAAGTCTCGACATTCCGTTTTTTTCGCTCGCTTCCTCTGCGTCGGCAAGTTCTTTCTTCAACTGAGGAAGTTTACCGTATTTAAGTTCTGCAAGCTGATTAAGGTCGTATGAATTCTCTGCCCTCTCAATCTGCGAATTAACTTTATCTATTTCCTCGCGCAGATTCCTGATTTTACCTATGGAATTCTTTTCGTTGTCCCACTTTGCCTTCATTTCTTTAAAGCTGTCGCGAAGCTCGGAAAGCTCCTTCTGAATTTCGGCAAGATGTGATTCGGAGATTTTGTCTGTCTCTTTTTTTAGTGCCGCTTCTTCGATTTCGAGCTGCATTATTTTATGCTGCATTTCATCGAGTTCATGAGGCATGGAATCAAGTTCCGTTTTTATAGAGGCGCACGCTTCGTCTATAAGGTCAATCGCTTTGTCGGGCAGAAATCTGTCCTGGATATATCTGTCCGAAAGAGTTGCCGCCGCAATTATTGCAGAGTCTGCAATTTTTACGCCGTGGTAAACCTCGTAACGTTCCTTAATACCCCTTAATATGGAAATAGTATCTTCAACGCTCGGTTCGTCAATCGTGACGGGCTGGAAACGTCTTGCAAGCGCCGCGTCTTTCTCGATATACATTCTGTATTCATCAAGCGTTGTAGCACCGATACAGTGGAGCTCGCCTCTTGCAAGCATGGGCTTTAACAAATTGCCCGCGTCCATTGCACCGTCTGTTTTTCCCGCGCCGACAACGGTATGAAGCTCATCAATAAAGAGAATGATTTTACCCTCGCTCTTCTGAACCTCTTTAAGAACG
>JALEQX010000028.1 GCA_022763825.1 Oscillospiraceae bacterium
CGTGAACAATGTCAGCGTATGACAGTACGTATGAGTGGATATTTTCGTAAGAGAATATCAAGCAGGGTGGCACCGCAGGATGATTTTTATTCCTGTCCCGGCAATGTAAAGATTGCGGGGACAGGATTTTTTTATTTCCCCCGACAGTCGAAAGCTCGCTCATTAATGAAAGGTGGAAAAGAAAATGAAAAACACAATCAAAAAAATCATCGTTGCCGTACTTGCTGCGGCTATCATGGTCTGCACGCTTGCTTCGTGCGTGAAAACGACATCCGACGAACCGAGTTCCGGCAATTCAGATACCACGTCTGCAAAGACTTTAAAAGTTGGTATCTGCAACTATGTTGACGATGCGTCACTTAATCAGATAGTAGACAATATTAAATCACAGCTTGAAACGATAGGCAAGCAGAACAATGTAACGTTCGATATTTCTTACGACAACTGCAACGGCGATTCAAACGTTATGTCTCAGATTATTTCGAATTTTATTGCGGACAAGGTTGACCTTATGGTTGCTGTTGCAACTCCCGTAGCTATGGCTATGCAGTCGGCAACAGAGGGAACGGATATCCCCGTTGTTTTCGCAGCAGTTTCCGACCCTATCAGCGTTAACCTCGTTGATTCGCTCGAAAAGCCCGGTAAAAACATAACAGGAACCTCCGATTATCTTGATACCGATTCCGTTATGAAGCTTATCAATATTGTTAAGCCCGAAACAAAGAACGTTGCTCTTCTTTATGACGTAGGTCAGGATTCCGCAACAAGCGCAATCGAAGCCGCTAAAAAGTATCTTTCGGCTAACAATATAAACTATAAGGAGTACACGGGTACTTCCGTTGACGAGGTTTCACTCGCAGTTGATTCAATTATCGCTGACAAAATGGACGCCGTATTCACTCCTACCGATAATACAATTATGAAGTCGGAGCTTACAATTTACGAAAAGCTCGCAGAAGCTAAAATTCCTCACTTCACCGGTGCGGATTCATTCGCTCTCAACGGTGCGTTCCTCGGCTACGGCGTTGATTATGCTAATCTCGGTGCAAAAACTGCCGATATTATCGGACAGATTCTTATTGAAGGTAAAAACGCCGGCGATATTCCCGTTCTTACTTTTGATAACGGTACCGCTACTATAAATACCGAGACATGCGAAAAAATCGGTCTTGACTACAACAAGGTTTCGGCAGATCTTGCTCCTTACTGCACAAAGGTTCAGAGCATAACGACTGCCGAGGAATTCGAATAATTATTACAGAAACGGGTTTTATATCATGACACTGGGTTCGGCATTAACACTGCTTCAATCGGCGGGCGAATTAGGACTGATAAGCGCCCTTACCGTACTTGCATTATTTTTAAGTTATTCAATGCTCAATGTCTGCGACCTTTCCACCGACGGCTGTTTCACTCTCGGAGCAACTGTCGGCGCTGTCGTAGCTATAGCGGGACATCCGTATCTTTCAATTGCCGCCGCAATGGGTGCGGGAATTGTATCGGGACTTATTACGGCAATATTACAGACGAAAATGGGCATAAACAGCCTGCTTGCGGGTATTATAGTAAATACCGCTCTTTATTCGATAAATATAGGCGTTATGGGCAATTCGTCCGTTCTTAATATGAATAAGACTGTAACTGTATTTACAAAAACGCAGGATTTACTGAAGAAAGTCGGCATGGGCGGTCAGTTTAAGCTGATCGTTGCCGCCGCGGCGGTTTTACTTGTCTGCATATTTCTTGCGTTCTTTCTTAAAACGAGACTCGGTCTTGCAATCAGAGCGACGGGCAACAATCCCGATATGGTAAAATCGTCATCGATAAATCCCGTATTTACAACGATAGTCGGTCTTTGTGTCGCTAACTCGTTTACCGCTCTTT
Organism: Oscillospiraceae bacterium; assembly: GCA_022763825.1. GTDB lineage: Bacteria > Bacillota > Clostridia > Oscillospirales > Acutalibacteraceae > CALACW01. Next base: position 1,885 of record JALEQX010000028.1, read on the forward strand.
CCGGATGTCTGCTCGCTCAGTCGCAGAAGTCGGTTAATATCGACATCGGAACAGGTATGGTTACTATTGCTCTTGCCTCGCTCCTTATAGGCGGAGTATTCACATCAAAACGTAAAATTCCCGTTCAGATTATCGGCATGGTACTCGGCTCGTTTATATTCAGACTTGTATACACGGTAGCTTTGAGACTTGATATGCCTGCGTTTATGCTTAAATTCGTATCGTCGGTAATCGTCGTTATCGCAATTTCCGCACCGTATCTTAAACAGAAAATGCCTCTCTTTAAGCGGAGAATGTCGCTTAGAAAAGAAGGGGGGACGGTATAAATGCTTGAGCTTATTAATATTTCAAAAACGTTTAATCCGGGAACCACCGACGCAAAAAAAGCACTTGACAGTTTAAGTCTAAACGTCGAAAACGGCGATTTTATAACGATTATCGGAGCTAACGGAGCAGGAAAATCTACTCTTTTCAATGCGATAGCCGGTAGCTTTATTACAGATTCCGGTAAGATAAAATTAGACGGCAGAGATATTACCCTTATGTCCGAATATAAAAGAGCACGACAGATAGGCAGACTGTTTCAGGATCCTATGCGCGGAAGCGCTCCGGGTATGACGGTTGAAGAAAATCTTGCTCTTGCAGCCGGACACGGCGGATGGCTGAGCAGTACGTCAAAAAGCGATAAAAAGAAATTCAGAGAACGCATCGCGCTCCTTGATATGGGACTCGAGGACAGAATGGGACAGCAGGTCGGTTTGCTCTCCGGCGGACAGAGACAGGCTTTGACTCTTATGATGGCTACTGTTAATCCGCCTAAGGTACTTTTGCTTGACGAGCATACCGCCGCTCTCGACCCGGCAACCGCCGAAAAAGTTCTTGAACTGACAAAGAATATTGTAGAGGAAAATCACCTTACGTGTATGATGATTACGCACAATATGCAGTCGGCTCTTGATCTCGGAAACAGAACAATCATGATGAACTCGGGTAAAATCGTTTTCGACGTAAAGGGCGAAAAACGAAAATGTCTTACTGTTCCCGACCTTTTGAATGAATTTAAAAAGGTATCGGGAAAGGAGCTTGATAACGATCGCATGCTTCTTATAGACGACTAAGAACATATAACAAAAATCGGGCAGAACAATCTGTCCGATTTTTGTTAACGTTATTAAACTTGCAAGTTTCTTTATTCTTCCAGCAGACCGAATCCCGCAATCTGTGTTGTCGGAAGTGAGAATACAAGCGCGCCCGCTTTTGTATTCGGTCCTGCTTCTTCTAATATCGAACGCATTATATCGGCTTTTTTTTCTGCGGAGGATATTATCAATATAACTTCTTTCTCGGAAGCGATTGACAGATTGTAGAATTTCTGCGTCTGGGCTCCGCCTGTTCCTTTGCCGTGAATTACCGTACCTCCGCGCGCGCCGGCTTTTCTTGCCGCGTTCATAACGTCGTCGGTGCTTCCTACATTTGCAACAGTGACGATAAGTTCATGTTCCGTATTTATCTGCGGAATATATTTTGCATTTTTTTCGTTTGAATTGAGATAATCCACTGCTTTTTCGCCTCCTACGCTCTTTATCGGAATCGCCGCCGCAATACCTTGTGACGGCATACCGACATTTAATTTACTGTGAATTTGCTTAAAAAATAATTTTGTTTTTTCACCGTTTGCAACGCACAATACTATGCTTTTATCATTATCCTCTATTCCGAGTAAATCCAACATGCTTTGTTCTGCTGTTCCTTTTCCGGGCATGGAAATAATGACAGGCAGTTTCAGCTCTTTGCATATTTTCTGCATTTTTTTATGCGAGTACGGCGGAATTATCGATATTATATAATTCATGCGTTATCCTCCTGCCAGAGCTCCACGATTTCGTAGTCCGAATAAGTATCTTCTTTTTTTTCTTTTTTTGATTTGCTCTCATAAATCAGACCGATGACCTGAATCGAGATAAGAGGCATCATTGCAACCATGGCGACGCATCCGAACGCGTCTGAAATTACATTGCCGCCGAGTGCATTGCACGCACCCATCATAAATTGAAGCATGAACGTAGCTGTCATAGGGCCGGAAGCGACGCCGCCCGAGTCGAACGCAATTGCCGTATAAATATCGGGAACAAATAATGAGAGAATCAGTGCTGCCGCGTAACCCGGGATTAAGAACCACATTATTGATATACCCGTTATTGCTCTGAGCATTGATAAACCCATTGCGAGAGAAACAGCAATCGAAAGGCTTATTTTTATTACTTTTCCGGGGATTGCGCCCGAGCTTACGCTCTCTATTTGTTTTTCGAGAACGCCGACAGCGGGTTCCGCAGATATGATGAACCATCCTAAAAGAATTGCAAACGGAATCAAAAGAAATGTTTTTTCATCATTTACAAGAGCTGAACCGAGCTGTGCGGAAAGGGGAGAGAATCCGACGTTTACGCCGGTTAAAAATAAAAATAGTCCAACGTATGTATACACAATTCCTATCAATATTTTTGCCAGGTTTCTTTTTGACATCTTCAATGTTACGAGCTGGAATATTAAAAATATTACAATAATCGGGAGCATTGAAACAGCCATTTCTTTCATGTAAACAGGAATTTCTTTTAAAAATCCGATTCCGATTTGAGCCGTATTATCATACGACGCGATATCCAAAACCGAACTGTCCGCACTTCCCGTATAAAACAATCCTAAAAGAAGAACTGCAAGAATCGGACCTATCGAACAAAGAGCAACAAGACCGAAGCTGTCGGATTCCGCTTTTTTATCGCTTCGAATATTCGAAACACCGATGCCCATTGCAAGAATAAACGGAACTGTCATGGGTCCCGTCGTAACTCCGCCGGAGTCGAACGCGACGCTCAGAAACTCCTTATCGGTAAATGATGCGAGAACAAAAATTATAATATAACATATAATAAGTATTAATTTTAAACTGGCTCCTGTCAGGATTCTCAGCATGCATACGGACATGAATAATCCGACTCCCGCGCCTACCGTTACGAGCAAAACAGTATTGCCGATATGCGGAACCGTCTGCGCGAGAACCTGTAAATCCGGTTCGGAGATTGTAATTGCAAATCCCAGAAAAAAACTGACTATCAAAATTAACGGCATATTTTTTGTTTTTGTCAGTGCCGTTCCCGTTTTACTGCCTATCGGAGTCATCGACTGCTCTGCGCCGAGTGAGAAAAGTCCCATTCCGATTACAAGCATTACCGCGCCTATTAAGAAGCACAGCAAAACATCCGTTCCGACAGGCGCTATAAACAAGCATGCAAGCGCGACAATTACTACAATAGGTAAAACAGATGCTGCCGACTCGCTGATTTTATCCTTTAAAGCTGTTCTCGTTATATTTACACCGCGTCCCGATATTTTCATCGCCTTCTTTCTTTTTTTTATTATACAATATGTTTATTAATTCAACTTTAAAATAGTTTACCATAAAAATATGTTTTGCGCAACATATTGAAAATACAATATATTTATAATATAATTACAAATGTATAATTATAATTGTCATTACGAAATACGGTTTAAGTGAAAAATTTAGGATAAAAAGAACAGAGGCGTTAATATGACCGAACTTGAAAAGATGATGAGAGCGAAAACATATATTGATAAACTTGCAAACGGTATTGATCCGCTGACCGACGGCGAGATGCCTGATGACAAAGTATTAAATAATGTCAGAATAAGCAGATGTCTTTTTTATGTCTCCGATATTCTTTCAAAAGTTATTGAGAACGGCGGTGAAGTCGGAAAAAAACAGTCTGTGAAACAGTCTCCGTTCATTATAACGGATGAACAGATTGATAAAGTTGAAGTCACTGAACAAGGTGTCGGCGTTCAGGTTATTTCAAAAAGAATCAATGATGTTATCGGCGGTAATGTAAAAAAATGCTCTGCCGTTCATATATCTTCGTGGCTTTTAAACGAGGGTTATTTAAGTGAAATAACATTGGCAGATAAAAAGGTAAAGATTGCAACCGATAAGGGAATGTCAATCGGTATAAGAACCGTCGATTCCGTTTCGCTTGCAGGTATCAGCTATAAAAAGAACGTCTATAACGCCGATGCGCAGAGGTTTGTAATATCAAATATTATGAATATAGAAAACTTTTCGGCGGAAAATACATAAAAGAAAAAGCCGTAATTTGAACCTTTAACAGGCGGAACGAATTACGGCTTTTTTATCATGTTTTATTTATCAAACGAAGGATTAAATGCGTAGAAATTCTTTTCGTTTAATTTGTCTGTTGTGAGTCTTAATCCTTCGCCGAAACGCTGAAAATGTACGATTTCGCGTTCACGTAAGAATTTAATCGGCTCTATTATATCCGGGTCGTCGACAAGTCGTAAAATATTATCGTAAGTAACCCTTGCCTTCTGTTCGGCAGCCAAATCCTCCGACAGGTCGGCTATAACGTCGCCCTTTGACTGGAATGACTGAACTGAGTAGGGTGTCGAGCTTGCAGCGATAGGGTAGATTCCCGTTGTATGGTCAACGAAATATTTATCGAATCCCGACTTCTTAATTTCTTCAATCGAAAGATTACGCGTGAGCTGATATACCATAGCTCCGATCATCTCGAAATGCCCGAGCTCCTCGGTTCCTATGTCCGTAAGCAGTCCCTTTAATTCCGGGTAAGGCATTGAGTATCTCTGCGATAAATATCTTAATGAAGCTCCTAACTCACCGTCCGGACCGCCGTACTGTTTTTGAATATAACGGTCAATTATCCTGAAAAACAAAATCAAGACAATGGTTTGTTTTATTAAAAACAATTTTAGCGACAACACTTCTTAATGCCTTATTTTTTGCCGATTCTTCAATGGAATCATCGGTAATCGTACTGAGTACCTTACGCACTTTTTCATTAAAGGCGTCAATATCGATTTTTTTCGGCTTCATGGCTGAATTGCGGTTGTGTTCAATCTGCTTAATGGTTTTTGTGATTCGAGCTTTATTCTCCCTGTATTCTTCGACCGTGTCTATTTCGGCGAGATAAGCCTCTTTTGCGCGAGCAAGTCTTGATTGCTCTTTCTTTATTAATGCGCTGTAATCAATCGCCTGTGTGGCCTCATGCGCAGCCACAAAGTTATACTGCTTGTTTTCAATTAAGGCTTGCAGGTTTTCTATGACGAGCTTATTTGCCTTGCTGATAGACAAGCAGTGTGATGTAACGCATACGCCCGTACCTTTTGTATAGGCGTAACACTGCATTGAGGGACAGGCTGTTGACAGCATAGTCAGAGTCGCACCGCACTCACAGCGCATCAGCCCTTTTAACATCCAGCTTGCTTCCTG
>JALEQX010000085.1 GCA_022763825.1 Oscillospiraceae bacterium
TTGTCGGCTCGGTGATGATTTTCGCCGTCGGAGTCAACAGCGTGTTCAATAAAAAATTCAGGGTCGGAAATATGCTCCCCGCACTGTTGGTAACGGCAGTGTATTCGATTGTTTCGAATTTATAAAATAATAATACTGTGAAAAACAAAAAATTATGTTACCCCCAAATTATAAAAAAAGGAGTTGAAGATAACAAAATCTTTACAACTCCTTTTATCAAAAAGCACTGCAAATCAAAGCAATCTGCGTGTAATTATTCCATAGGAAATTTTTTTATCTGCTTCTGACCGACCGTTAAGCGGTTTTCCTCTTTTACTAAATACCGTCGATTGTTTTTGCGCAGGGCTCTCTCCTAAAAGAGCAGAATTGGTATTATTGCGGATAACATCCCAATCATCATAAGATATGCCGTATGGAATATCAGACAGTATCAAATGAACGGAATTTTCGTCTGTTTTCTTTAATTCTTGTCCGGAATCTCCGCATGTTATTCATCCTGTTCTTCACTCCAAAGAATTAACAAATGTTTTAATTGATAGAATCCGCTCCTCTAATTTTTTTGATTTTATTAACTCCGATATAGTTTTTTCTCAATCAATGTATAAAATATTTTATAATATTTCTATTTTATTTATATACCTTTTTAACAATAACAATCGGTCTGTTCTTGCTCTGGAAGAACACGCTTGACAGATACATACCGATTATTCCCATGCAGAAAAGCTGAACGGCGGAGGCGAGCATTATAAACGTTAAAATTATCGCCCACGAATGAAAGCCCGTACCCGCCGAAGCCGAATAAATTGCGTAAATAATCAGAAACAGCACTGCCGAAACCGCGCTTACGCCCGAGAGCAAAAACGGCAGTTTTAACGGCGCGCCCGTAAAAGCGGTTATCCCGTCCAGGGCGTATTTAAACAGCTTTTTAACGGACCATTTCGATTCGCCGGCGTTTCTCTCCATTACGGTGTACGGAATATACTTCGTGTTGAATCCTACCCACGAAAACAGCCCCTTTGAAAACCGCTGACTCTCCGTCATGTTCAGTAATGCCTCGAGAACGTTCCGTCTGAAAAGTCTGAAATCGCTCGCCGCATTTTCAAAATGAACGTCGGACAGCTTATTTATTATTGAATAAAAAGACGATTTAAGGAACGTGAGAACCTTGCTCTCCTTCCTCTTATCCTGAAACGCCGCAACGCAGTCGACGTCGGGTTCGTTGTCGAGAACATCCATCATTTCGAGAACGACCTCGGGTCTCTGCTGTAAATCGGCATCGATTATGCAGACCATGTCGCCCCGCGCGTTCTGAAGTCCCGCATACATGGCGGATTCCTTGCCGAAATTACGCGACAAATCGACAACCTGTATATTCGAAAATCTCTCGCTTTCATATAAATCAAGAAGATTTTTAAGCGTATTGTCACGGCTTCCGTCGTTTACGAATACGAATTCATAGTCAAAACGTTTCGAATTAAAAGCCCTTTGAGTCTCGTCAAAAAACGCTCTGACGTTGTCCTGTTCGTTAAAACACGGGATAACAAGCGACAGCTTCATAATATCAGCCTTTCTTTAATAAAATGTTGCGACCTTCTCCTCGGGTTCTGACGCGGGAGTGACGGAAACGGCGGTGAGAACGGGACCTTTACGTCCGTAAAGTTTTGAAAATCTTATTTCAACCTTCGCCTCGAGCGTAACCCACTCCGCGTTTTTAATCGACTTCGCATTATCCCACTTTACGGCAAGTCCGCAGTACGTTATATCCTGAACACAGCACGTCATTATATGACGTCCGCATACAAATACGTTGTCGGGGAACTTCGGATTTACCGCGCATATGCCCTTGAATTTAACCGTCTTTCCGTGGTACTGCTTCATGTCGTCCATGAGATCCCTGTACCACAGCGCGAAATCCTTGTCCTCAATTTCGATAACCGGAGCGTTTACGTCAAACGGCAGAGGATCCTCTATCTCGTCGAATACGGTATTGTCTCCGCCGTAATCATAGACGATATCGCACCGTCTCGAAACACCTCTGACTATTTTATGCAGCGGCATCTGCTCGTCGGAATTCGTCATTCTGTTGAACGCGACCATCTCGCACATATTGAGCTTATCTACGACAAGACTTCTCATATTCGCGTTGTATGAATTAAACGTCGAAGCGTCCGCAAGGAACATGCACTGAGCAATCATCCAGCCCTCGGGCATTGCCTCGAAGAAATCCTGAACGTTCCACATGCCGTTATATTCGACAACTACGCGCATTGCCTTGGATTTTTTAAATTCTTCGGTCAGATACTCCTCGTTCATCTTTTCCTTATCGTCAATATTGAGCATATAAACGTTGGAGCTTGCGAATTTACTTACGTCGTACTCCTCCTCGCCCTCTTCGAACGAGAGCAGAAGAGTTCTTACGCCGTCGTTGAATCTCGGATCCTCCATAGTCTCCTGAATAAACGTCGTTTTTCCGGAATCGAGAAAACCGAGAAACATATATACCGGAATTTCTACCGGCTCTTTCTTTTTACCTATCATACGTTAAACAACTCCGCGAGGGCTTTTTCGTCAATTTTAGAACCGATAACGCAAAGTCTGCCGATTATAGCCGACGAACCCGTGCGTACATCCGGCTCGCCGGGAACATAGTCGAAATGAATCCATGTTCCGTCCTCGGCGGGGACAATACCTTTCGCTCTTAATATAGTGCCGTACTTTTCGTCTTCCAAAGCCTTGAGACAGCCTTCGATCTCGTCCGCGGTAAACTTTCTCGCGGTCTCTCTGCCCCAGCTTGTAAATACGTCGTCGGCATGATGATGGTGATGGTGATGATGTTCATGCTCATGCTCATGGTCATGGTCATGGTGACAACAGCACTCGTCATCATCGTCATCCTCGTGATGATGTTCATGGTCATGGTCATGGTCGTGGTCGTGGTCATGGTGATGCTCATGGTCATGGTCGTGATGGCAGCAGCACTCGTCATCATCGTCATCCTCGCACTCGCTCTCTTTTTTAAGAAGTTCGAGTTCTGCCTCAAGAGTATCTTTTCTCTCAATCGCCTCAAGCATCTGCTTGCCGTCGAGCTCATCCCAGTCTGTCGTAATGATAACCGCGTTGGGGTTATGCTCTCTTATCATCGAAACGGCGGTATCGAGCTTGTCCTGCTTAATACCCTTTGTATGCGAGAGAACGATTGTACCCGCATGCTCTATCTGATCGTTGAAAAATTCGCCGAAGTTCTTCATATAAACCTTGCACTTGTTCGCGTCCGCAACGGTCGTGAATCCGTCAAGTACTATTTCGTCCGAATGAATATTCTGAACGGCTCTGATAACGTCGCTTAACTTACCTACGCCCGAGGGCTCGATAATAATTCTGTCGGGAGCGTACTCCTTTAAAACTTTTTTGAGAGCCTCGCCGAAATCACCTACGAGCGAGCAGCAGATACAGCCCGAATTCATCTCGGTAATCTCTATACCCGCGTCCTTTAAAAATCCGCCGTCGATACCGATTTCGCCGAATTCGTTTTCGATAAGGACAAGTTTTTCGCCCTTATACGCCTCGTTTATGAGCTTCTTTATAAGAGTAGTTTTTCCCGCGCCGAGAAAACCGGAGAATATGTCTATTTTTGTCATAAGACCGCTTCCTTTATTTTTTTAGCAAATTTAATTATAGCACTCTTTAATTGAGATTGCAACCTTGCATTAGAGATAAAATATATGTATAATAAATAAAGAACGAATACGAGAGGAAGATATGATATGAAAACACCGATTATTGACGAAAACAATTATTCCGATATTATGATAAACAAAGTCGAGCCGTTCTTAGCCGAAAGACGAAACGACGGTACGTTCAATTCATTCGACGGCAGACCGATTTCATACGAGTACTACATAACCGACAACGCAAAAGCGAGCGTCGTTATATCCCACGGATTCACAGAGTCCGCCGAAAAATTCAGAGAGATGTCGTATTATTTTATAAACGAGGGCTATAACGTTTTCGCAGTAACCCACCGCGGACACGGCGCTTCTTATAAAGAATCAATCGACCCGTACACCGTATATGTCAGCGAGTTCAACGATTATATCAAGGATTTTTATACCTTTATAAAGCGTATCGTAACGCCGAATTCCGATTCGCTTCCGCTTTATCTTTACGCTCATTCCATGGGCGGAGCCATCGCCGCTCTCACGCTCGAACAGTATCCCGATATTTTCAAAAAAGCCGTTCTCAACGCGCCGATGATACACTTTAAATCCCCTCTCCCGATTCCCATGGCGAAGGTCATAACCGAAACGGAGGTTTTTCTCGGCAGAGGCAAGCACCCGGTTATAACGACAAAGCCGTTCGACGAAAACAGAACGTACGAGCAGAGCCACGACACGAGCAAGGCTCGTTTTGACTACTATCAGAAAAAGCGCGTCGACAACGTAAATTATCAGACCTCGCGCCCGTCGTATTCGTGGGTAAGACAGGCTATTAAGATTATACCCGTAATGCTCGACGAAAATAACTGCAAAAACGTAAAGGCCGATGTTCTTTTATTCCAGGCGGGCAGAGATACATCCGTAGAGCTTCCCGCACAGGACGAATTCATTTCGAAAATCCCCTCGGGCGAACTCGTTTCATTCCCCGAGGCAAAACACGAAATATATATGGCGGAAAACAAAACGCTCAAAGAATACCTCGACAGACTGTTTGATTTCTTAGAAGAATGATTTATAAAAAAAGCCTCGTAATCGAGGCTTCGGACTGTCGATAAAGTACCTGAACCACACCGAAAAAATAATTATATATTGTTTTTTTAACCTAAAAATTTTTATCGATAATTTGAAAATATATTTTCGCAGATTGTAAAATGAAGATGAAATAGTAAAAAAAGAATATCCATAGCAAAGATCTTGTAGTAGAATTGAGTTGCTACACACCAATTCGAAAGGATCATCACTATGGACAACCCAAATTGTAACATAAAACGTCGTAAAGGGCAACACTTAACTTACGAAGAAAGAGTAGAAATGGAAATCCGACTGAAAGACGGATGGACAAAATATCAGATAGCCAAGTATTTCGAATGCTCATATAATACGATAAAAAACGAATACGAGCGAGGAAAAGTGTTACTTTACAACGGCAAGGTTGAGCGTTACAAAGCTTCAGTCGGTCAGAAAGTTTACCTTGAAAATCGTCAGAACAGTAGAAAAAATTATCGCTGTCTTGAAACCATTGACTTTCTCAGATATGTCGAGGAAAAAGTCATAACCGCAGGTTGGTCGATTGATTCTTGCGTAGGATATGCCAAGAAAAATCATCTATTTGCCGAGAACGAAATGGTCTGTACAAAAACGCTGTATAATTACATCGATTCAGGCCTGCTCACCATAACAAATATGGATTTGCCCGAAAAACTAAGCCGTAATACCAAAGCCCAAAAAGTCAAAAGAAACAAGAAAAATCTTGGCAAAAGTATAGAAGAACGCCCCGAAGAAGTAGAATTACGAGAAGAATTCGGGCATTGGGAAATAGACAGCGTAATCGGTAAAAAGAAGGATACAGAGCCGGCAGTAATGACGCTGGTAGAAAGAAAACTGCGAATGTCACTTTGGATAAAGGTAAAAAGCCATACAGCCGAAGCTATTGATGAGGCTTTAGCTGAACTGATACCTCAATTTGGCGACAAATACAAAGAAATATTCAAGAGTATAACGGGAGATAACGGTTCGGAATTTGCAAATCTGTCAAAGCTTGAGTCAATGGGAATATCTGTATATTTCACGCATCCATAT
>JALEQX010000002.1 GCA_022763825.1 Oscillospiraceae bacterium
GACGTTGCAGTTGCAATGGGAGGCGGAACATATTACATTACAATGCCTAAAGTAGTAAAAGTTAATCTTACGGGCAAGCTTAACGACTGGGTTGCGGCAAAGGATATTATTCTCGAAGTTCTCAGACGAATGTCCGTTAAAGGCGGAGTCGGTAAAATTATCGAATATACAGGCGAAGGCGTAAAAACGCTTTCCGTTCCCGAGAGAGCAACCGTAACCAACATGGGTGCCGAACTCGGTGCAACTACTTCCGTATTTCCGTCGGACGAAACCACTAAGGAATTTCTTAAGGCTCAGGGCAGAGAGCAGGACTGGATTGAACTTAAGGCAGATCCCGACGCCGTTTACGACGAGGAAATGACGATCGATCTTTCGTCTCTTATGCCCATGGCGGCAATGCCTCACATGCCCGACAACGTTAAAAACGTCGACGAAATAGGCGAAATAAACATTGACCAGGTATGTATCGGTTCATGCACTAACTCATCGTTTACTGATATGATGAAAGTCGCTTATATTCTCAAAGGTAAAAAGATTGCGGAAAACGTAAGTCTTGCAATCGCCCCCGGTTCAAAACAGGTTCTTACAATGCTTGCAGAAAACGGTGCGCTCGCCGATATGATTGACGCCGGCGCAAGAATCCTCGAGAGTGCCTGCGGTCCGTGTATCGGCATGGGTCAGTCACCTAATTCAAAGGGCATTTCCTTAAGAACGTTTAACAGAAACTTTGAGGGCAGAAGCGGAACAGCAGACGCCGGAATATATCTTGTTTCCCCCGAGGTCGCAGCAGTTTCCGCAATTGCCGGCAAACTTACAAATCCCGTAAAGGTTCTCGGCAATATGCCCGAGTTTAAAATTCCCGAACATTTCCTTATAAACGATAATATGATTGAAATGCCTGCAAGCGAAGAAGAGTCGGAAAACGTCGAAATTAAATATGGGCCCAACATAAAAAATGTTCCCGTCGGCAAGCCTCTTGAGGACAGCATTTCAACCCAGGTTACTCTTAAAGTCGGCGATAACATCACTACCGACCACATTATGCCCGCCGGAGCAAAGATACTCCCCTATCGTTCCAATATACCGCATCTTTCGCAGTTCTGCTTTGAGCAGTGCGACCCCGAGTTTTCTGAAAACTGCAAAAAGCTCGGCGGCGGAATCATTGTCGGAGGAAGCAACTACGGTCAGGGTTCGTCGAGAGAGCATGCCGCGCTTGTTCCGCTTTATCTCGGAATCAGAGCTGTTGCGGCTAAGTCGTTTGCAAGACTTCACAAGGCAAACCTTATAAACTCCGGCATAATACCCATGACATTTAAGAATCCCGAAGATTACGATAAAATAGACAAGTTTGATAAGGTTACGCTTAAAAATGTTAAAGAATCTATTGTCGAAAATAAGGATATCATTCTTTATAACGAAACAAAAGGCGAAGAATACTTAATGATTTCCGATTTTTCACAAAGACAAAAGGACATGCTTCTTGCCGGCGGACTTCTAAACTTCACGTCGGGCAATAAATAAAAAGAAAGTAAGGAATTTAATTATGACTCAGGAACAGTTAAAAGCCGCCGTTGCTAAATTTGAAGCTCTTGTAAAAGAGCAGTCGGAACGTTCGGACAGAATAAAGGCGGATAAAGATTTTATAGATTATTCAAAACTTGATAAACTCACAATCGGAGTATGCGGAGGCGACGGAATCGGTCCTACGATTACGAACGAAGCAGCAACGGTTCTCAAATATCTTCTCAAAGACGAAGTAGAGAGCGGTAAAATCGAATTTAAAAACATAGACGGACTTACAATAGAAAACCGCGTTAAACACATGAAAGCAATTCCCGACGACGTTCTCGAAGAGCTTAAACAGTGCCCCGTAATTCTAAAAGGTCCCACGACCACGCCGCAGGCGGGCGACGGACTGCCCAATATTGAGAGCGCAAACGTCGCAATGAGAAAAGCTCTCGATCTTTTTGCAAACGTACGTCCCGTTAAAATCCCCGAGGAGGGTATCGACTGGACTTTCTTCCGTGAGAATACGGAGGGTGCGTACGCCGTCGGAAGCAAGGGCGTAAACGTTGACGACGATTTGTCAATGGATTTTGTCGTAACAACGACCGAGGGAACCGAGAGAATCGCGCGTCTTGCATACGAATTTGCAAAAAACAACAAAAAAGACAGAGTTTCAATCATTCAGAAAGCGAACGTTATTAAAACCACCGACGGAAAGTTTTTAAATCTCTGCAAAAAAATCGGAGATGAGTACCCCGATATTACCACCGATGAATGGTACATAGACATCACCACGGCAAAGCTTATCGACCCTAAGAGACGCCGTGACTTTAAAGTATTTATACTTCCCAACCTTTACGGTGACATAATTACCGACGAGGCAGCCGAATTCCAGGGCGGAGTAGGCACCGCGGGAAGCGCAAATATCGGTAAGAAATACGCTATGTTCGAGGCTATTCACGGTTCCGCGCCGAGAATGGTTAAAGAGGGCAGAGCGCAGTATGCCGACCCCTGCTCGATGCTCAGAGCTTCCGTAATGCTTCTGTCGCATATCGGCAGACAGGAACAGGCGGACAAGCTTGAACGCGCACTCGACATCTGTATGCTTGAAGAGAAGAAACTTGTTATAACCGGACGCGAGGACGGCGCTTCATGCCGTGAATTCGGTCAGTATGTAATGGATACTCTCGCGTCTCTCTGATTTATTTTATATACTGCTCAATGTCAGAATGAAGGTAATAAAATGAAAAACGACTACCATGTTTCCAAATCGGTTGTATCACGTCTGCCACGCTATTACAGATTCCTCGGCATGCTCTCGGATGAAGGAATCAAAAGAATTTCATCCTCCGAACTGTCAGTAAAAATGGGGCTTACGGCTTCTCAAATCCGTCAGGACTTTAACTGCTTCGGCGGATTCGGACAACAGGGCTACGGATATAACGTCGATCAGCTCAGAGCTGAAATAGGCAGAATAATAGGAATCAACCGCCAGTACAAAGCAATTCTTGTCGGCGCCGGAAACCTCGGTAGAGCGATAGCCACACATTTTGATTTTACGAAAAAAGGTTTTGATCTGTGCGGAATTTTTGACACGGATCAAAGCCTTATCGGAAGCAATATAGGCGGAATCATAATAAATGATTTCAATAAGATTGATTCATTTTGTGAATTGTACAAGCCGGCCGCCGCAGTTCTGTGTATTCCCGAGGGCGTCGGTAAATCGGTTGTAACGAAACTTGAGGAAAACAATATCAATTGTTTTTGGAATTTCAGTCATTATAACATTAATGCCGATTTTCCGAGCGCCGTCAGCGAAAACGTACACCTTAACGACAGTCTTATGACTTTATGCTTTAATATTACTAACTCCAAAGCCGGGGATAACGATGAATAAAATAGTTAAATTCGATTTTATAGATGTAATACCGCTTCCTAAAGGCATTATTTTTGCGGGAAACAAAAAGATGCCGGACGGGTCTTCAAAAATTATTTTTATGCATTACGACGTAATTTCGGGCGAACTTACCGCAGTTACGAAGGGATCGTATTTTTTAAATAAATTCGGAATAAATTTTGAAGAAATTGTCTCTCAGCTCGGCGATTATATATCCTGCGACGCTGTCAAACTTTCAAACGGCACTACCGTTATACTTTACCCCACGGGCGAAATGGGAGTGTTCAATGAAAAAGGAAAACTCGTATGGACCGGGGATATTTATTATAACGACGCTCCGTGCAGAGATTTAGTCTATGATTCGGGAAACGTATGGTGCTGTGTTCCTGCAAGAAAAGCCGTCGCTGAATACAGTCTTACTTTAAATAAATTCGTAATGAGAATCGGCGGAAACAATAACACGTCCTTCAAACGTCCTGTTTCTCTTTTTGCAGACGACGAAAATATATTTATCTGCGACAGCGGTAGTAATTCAATCAGAACAATAAACAAAAAGACATTCAATGTCAGCGATTATATGACGTTTGACGAACCTGTACTTAAATATTTTCGTATATTAAATTCTCAGTTTGTTATTTTGGAATCGGGCATTTATGAGCTTTAATGTCGTTTTTTCGGAGGTCTCGCAATTGAAAAAAACACTTTCCGCACTGATGAGCATTTTTCTTTTAATATCGGTATTTTCTTTCTGCGCCTCAGCCGATTATCAAAATACTCATATAAATACAGGTAATTACGCCGAAGATATCGTTTCCGTCGCAAAAACTCAGGTAGGATATACGGCTTCGGGCAGCGACAATAAATACATTAAACGTTTTACAAATGATTCGGGCAGCGCGAGCGCTTCTTTTGTCGCATGGTGCGCTGAGCAGGCGGGCGTACCGTCAAACATTCTTTCTTATAAAGGCACCCTTGAGTCTCTTTTAGGCAGATTTGAGGATGCCGGTACGGTAAAATATTCTGCCGTGCTGGACGGAGATTATACTCCCAAAACAGGAGATTTGATTTTTATAACGACATCAACCGGCGATTTTTCAAAATGCTCTAACGCCGGCATAGTTATTTCATGTTCAAATTCGAAAATAGAAGCTGTTTTCGGCGATGTAAATTCAGCCGTGACAATTATGACATATGATATTAATAATACATTGATTTTGGGATACGCGTCTCCGAATTACGCTTCGATAACTCCCTACGTTACAGGAAGATACAAAACCGTAACCGCCGTTAATTTCAGAAACGGACCGTCAGCGGAAAATGCTAAAGTACTTGACTCTAATTCTAATCCGATTGTTATTCCGAACGGAACCATTGTAACCGTTTCAGCCGTTTCCGGAGGCTGGGGCTATACAAAATACGCAAATAAGAACGGATGGATTTGTCTTGAGTATGCGTCATACTACAGTGAACTGCCCCCAACCGAAAATATACAGCCGGACAATACCGACCTTGACGTAAAATGGAACTTGATTGATGTTTCGGGATGGCAGGACGATATTGACTGGGCTAAAGTTGCAAATGAAAATATTCAGGGTGCAATAATCAGAATCGGAGTCAGGTATTCACAGTCCAGGACGATTCACCTTGACAGCAAATTTGACAGGAACTGCAAACAGGCGTCAATTAATTCCATTCCTGTGGGTTGTTATTTCTACACTGTCGCATACACCGTTGACGACGCTAAGGCAGAGGCTGAATTTGTCGTTAAAACACTTAACGACGGCAAATATCAAATGGACTTCCCTGTTTATTTTGACGTAGAGGACGAATCCATGCGTTCTCTCGGAAGAACGCTTATCAGCGATATCACGGACGCATTCTGCAAAGTCGTTGAGGACGCCGGATATCTTGCCGGAATTTATTGCAGTAAATCGTGGGCTGATTCATATTTAAATGAAAAAGCAATTTCAAACCGTCCCATGTGGATAGCGCAGTGGGATGTTTCTAAATGCACTTATTCGGGCTCATTTGATTTATGGCAGTACTCGGACAAAGGTTCAGTAGACGGAATAAACGGTTACGTCGACTTGAATACATGTTATCTCAACTACCCTTACTACATAAAATCAAACGGATATAACAGATATGAAAAACCGGCTCCCGAACCGGAACCGACTCCCGACCCCGAACCGGATACGGATATTACAAAACCGACATGGTACGAGGAGAATAACCTTAAAGTAACTATATCTCCCGCTTCGTGTACAAAATACGGAAGCATAAAAAAAGCAGATAAAGAAACCGGAGAAGTCGTAAGTTACAAACTTATTCCCCCGACCGGACACACACAGCAAAACACTGTCGGCACTGACGGAATGATTAAATGTACAAAATGCGGTGAAGTCCTGATAGAAATTGCACCTGAACACGTTTCGCATAAATACACAGTAAAAGAAGCAACGCCCGCTTCATGTACGACCGAGGGTAAATACGATGTATACTGCGATACCTGCAATAAACAATTAATCGGTACAGCAGTAATTCCGGCACTGAATCACACCGAGGGTGAACATAGTACGATTGACGCAACATGCAAAGAAAACGGAAAAAATGAAGTAAAATGCTCACGGTGCAGTGAAGTTATTGAGTTTGACGTAATACCGAGTTCGGGACATCAATGCGACAACTGGACGGTTATAACAAAACCCGACGCGAACGGATCCGTCGGATTAAAACGAGGCGTATGTAAAATCTGCGGAGAGAACGTTTATATAAGAACAGAATACGACCCGAATGAAAAACCCGACGCAAAGCTCGGCGATATCGATATGAACGGTAAAATAACAGCGGCAGACGCAAGAATATTATTAAGATATACCGCAAAATTAACAGACTTAACCGCTGCACAGAAGAAACTTTCCGATGTTAATAAAGACGGCAAAATCACCGCAGCAGACGCACGCCTTGTTCTGAGAGTTTCCGCAAAACTGGAGGTTCTTTCGTGAATAAATATCTGTTAAAAATTGCACAGTTCATGCAGGGCAGATACGGCATTGACAGCCTGTATAAATTTCTGATGATACTCTATTGTATTCTGCTTTTTGTATTTTCAATGATTGGTTTTGCGTTCAAGGGAGTTTTTGTAAGAAGACTTATCGTTTTAATCCCGACCTTTGTTTTAGTTTATGCCTTTTGCAGAGTTTTTTCTAAAAATATTGATGCCAGACGGGAAGAAAACAGAAAATATCTTTTACTGAAATACAAGGTCACATCTTCCTTTAACTTATTAAAAAACAAGTGGAAATACAGAAAAACCGATGTTTTCAAAAAATGCCCGAATTGCGGTGCAAATCTTAAATTAAAGAAAATTCCGGGTGAACACACGGTGAGATGCCCGTCATGCGGATATGAATTCAAAGTTAAAAACAGATAAAACAGTATTTATAAAACAGCTTGGTATATTTTTATATATCAAGTTGTTTTTTTATATGATTTATGTTATATTTATATAAAGAAATACGTACGGGGTGTTATTATGCAAAATGAGATTACAAAAAAAGAAAAACTGCTTGACGAAAACGGGAATATAAAAAATCCGGGATTTGCAAAAAAATTACTATGGGATTATGACCGCCGTGATATTAAGGCGGGTAAAATGAGAATAAAAGAATGGGATTATTATTACATAGGCACTCAGGATTACGGACTCTGTCTGACTATTTCCGACGCGGGATATGTAAGCTGTCTGAGCATATCTCTTCTCTCGTTCGGAGATAAGCCCATGCAGATGAACGATTCCGAAATCGGACTTCTCCCCCTTGGTAAACTAAATCTTCCTTCTACCAGCGAATCAGGAAACATATCGGCAAAAGTCGGTACCGCCGAAATGACATTCAATAACGATTCTAAAACGCGTCATCTGTTCGGGAAATACGACAATTACTGCAATTCGAAAAAACCTCTTATTTTTGATGTAGTTCTCTATGACATTCCGGAGGAATCGATGGTAATTGCAACTCCGTTCAACAAAGATAAGCATTTTTATTATAATCAGAAAATAAATTGTATGAAGGCAAAAGGCTACGTTAAATTCGGGGATATAGATTGGCAATTTACTTCGGAAAACAGTGCACTCGGTACTCTTGACTGGGGTCGCGGAGTATGGACATATGACAACACCTGGTACTGGGGCAGCGGACAGACGGTGCTTGACGACGGAAGCACATTCGGATTTAATATCGGATACGGTTTCGGAAACACTTCTGCGGCGAGCGAAAATATGCTTTTCTATAACGGAAAATCGCATAAACTTGAGGATATTAAATTTAATATTCCGAAAGACGGAGAAAAATATCTGTATACAGAACCCTGGACATTTACCTCAAGCGACGGACGTTTCGAGATGACTTTTAAACCGATTATCGACCGTCAGGCTCCGCTCGATATAAAAATAATGTGCATGCTCCCCCATCAGGTTTTCGGATTGATGTCCGGAACCGCAATACTTGACGACGGAGCTGTTATTACGATTAAAGATAAACTTGTTTTTGCCGAGCGGGTACATAATAAGTGGTAAATTGATTTATAAAAATACAGCAGAGACTTGAAAATCTCTGCTGTTATTTTTTATCAATCTTCAGTTAATTCGTTTGATTCAGGCTGCGCAATAACCTCGGGAGCATTGTCTGCCGTGTTATCAGTCTGTTCATTTTTATCAACAAGCTTGCCTGCCATAAGGTCTGCAAAATCCTGTTCATCGATTTTTTCATTTTCAATAAGATACTTTGCAACAAGATGAAGTTTATCAACATGAGATGTAAGAATTTTATTACAGCGTTCATACGAATCAAGTATGATTTTTTCAACCTCTGTATCAATCTGAGCTGCAATATTCTCAGAATAATTACGTACGCTGTTATAATCCTTACCGAGGAACACCTCGTCATGTCCGGTACCGAAAGTGATGGGACCGAGTTTGTCGCTCATACCGTATTTTGTAACCATCTTTCTCGCTTCATCGGAAGCTCTTTCGATATCGTTGGAAGCACCTGTCGATATATCATTGAAAATTACTGCTTCGGCAACGCGTCCGCCGAGAAGAACTACTATATCGTCAAGCATGCTCGATTTTGATTTATAGAGCTTATCCTCTCTGGGCATATTGAGCGTATATCCGCCCGCCATACCTCTGGGGATAATCGAAACCTGATGAACGGGATCCTGTGAATCAAGATAGTATGAAGAAATTGCATGACCTGCTTCGTGGTAAGCGGTAACCTTTTTATCGTGTTCGTTAACCTTATGCGAACGTTTTTCGGTTCCTACAACGACTTTTATTGTCGCTTCTTCTATTTCCTTCATGGTTATTGCTTTAAGTCCTCGTCTTGCGGCAAGCAATGCTGCTTCATTCAAAAGATTTTCAAGATCCGCGCCCGTAAATCCTACCGTAGACTGTGCGATAACCTTCAGGTCTACATCGGGACTCAACGGTTTGCCTTTTGCATGAACCTTAAGTATATCACAGCGTCCTTTTATATCGGGATAACCGACAGTAACCTGTCTGTCAAAACGACCGGGACGAAGAAGTGCCGGATCAAGAATATCAGGTCTGTTTGTTGCCGCAATTACAATGACGCCCTCGTTGATACCGAAACCGTCCATTTCAACAAGAAGCTGATTGAGCGTCTGTTCGCGTTCGTCGTGTCCGCCGCCCATACCGGCGCCTCTGTGTCTGCCGACTGCATCTATCTCATCTATGAAAATAATAGACGGAGAATGTTTTTTAGCCTGAGAGAACAGGTCTCTGACTCTCGAAGCTCCGACACCAACATACATTTCTACGAAATCAGAGCCCGAAATTGAGAAAAACGGTGCGTCTGCTTCACCTGCAACCGCACGGGCAAGCAATGTTTTACCTGTGCCGGGAGGGCCGACTAAAAGTACGCCCTTGGGAATCCTTGCGCCCAAAGCATTATACTTTCCGGGGTCTTTTAAGAATTCAACAAGTTCGGAAAGCTCCTCTTTCTCCTCATCAGCACCGGCAACGTCTTCAAACGTTGTTTTTGACTTTTTTTCCTGGTCATTTAATCTGACCTTGCCGAAATTCATGGTTCTGTTGTTTTCGTTCATAACGGATGAATTCATACGTCTGAACATAAAGAACATATATGCGCCTAATGCTACAAGCAGAAGCACCGTCGGCAGAAGACTTAAAAGCCATGAACCGGCTTTACCCGAGGTGTAGTCATACTGTATCGAGTCTGAACTCTTAACATAAGAATCAATATCATTGATAAATATATCAACGCTCGGAACGGTATATTTTTTCTTTTCATCGGAATTCTTTGTCTTATATTCAAGCGTTCCGCTGGAAAGATTAAGATTATATTCCGAAATCTGATCTGTTTTAAAAAGCTCGACTATCTCATAATATTTAACTTTTTTGCTCTTTGAAGCGTCATTGTTCGAATACAAAGCAAAAGCGCCTATCAAAATAAGCGGTATTAAAAGATAACTGAGATAGCGCATCCAGTTATTATTTTTACTTTCCAAAAATTTTTCCTCCGGAAGTGAATTTAATCAGAATAAACATACTCTTTAAGTATACCGACGAAAGGCAGATTTCTGTATTTCTCGGCGTAATCAAGACCGTAGCCGACAATAAACTCATCGGGAACCTCGGTGCCTATGTATTCCGCCGTCAGGTCAACCTGTCTGCGGTCGGGTTTGTCAAAAAGCGTGCAGATTCTGATACTGTTAGGCTTTCTGGCGCTTAAAATATCCTGAATATAGCTCAACGTTTTACCTGAATCAAGAATATCCTCGACTATAAGAAGGTCATATCCTTCTATATTTCTGTCAAGATCCTTTATGATTTTAACAGCTCCGGAAGTTTTAGTTCCGTTTCCGTAACTTGAAACAGCCATAAAATCAATTTCACAGGGAATTGTAATTTCCCTCATAAGATCTGCCATAATCATGACCGAACCTTTAAGAACGCTGACCATAAGCAGTTTTCTGTCCTTATAATCCTCCGAAATCTGAGCACCGAGTCTTTTGACTATAGCCTTAAGATCTTCTTCGGAATATAAAACCTCTTTAATATCCTCAAGCATTTATGTTCCTCCTGAATATTATTTTCACAATTTTTTTTGTATTATTGTCAACAGAACCGTACTTTGACGTTCCGAAAACTTCGCTCCATAGAATATGAGCGGAATCGGCAATAAAAAGTTTATCTTTTCTTTGTTCGGAATCGATTTTTTTATCTCTGTACAGATTCTTTAACGACGATGAATGTTCGGCGTTTACAAATGCAAAGCGATCCGAATTCTCACGAGTTCTGATACATGAATCTAAAACAATTTTATCATAATCCGCATAATTATCCAATGACAATTCCTTTATATTTTTTTTAAGATCGGATAATTTTTTGTTCAATAAGACAAGTTCGATTTCACCGTAAGGCGTTTTATATAAAAAGTCTTCCGAAGAAATATCAATACGAACACTTTTGAAACTATTTTTTTTCGTTTTAAATAATAAAAAACCTTTTTCGATTTTTACAGTAAAATCAGAGCTGAGCATCAGCGCGCCTGTTCCGTTTTGTAAATACATATTTATTATATCGATATGCCTCAGTTCCGGACATAAAGAAGTGTTTTCCGTTATAATTTTTGACAATACACGGTTTCTTATACTTCTGTCAAGTCCCAGCAGAAAAGAAACATCGATTTTTTTCTTATCAGGTATTAAATCATATACTCGGTTAACCTCTTTTTCAATATATAGCATATCTTCCTTTAGTGAATCTGTATTTCTCAAAAACACTGAAAAAAAAGACGGATTAATTTCATTCATCACAGGTAAAACAGAGTGCCTGATTTTATTTCTGGTATAGTCGTCGGACAAATTCGTTGAGTCAGTGACAAAAGAAAGTCCGTTTTTCTGACAATAGCGCTCGATTTCATTACGCTCACATTCAATCAGGGGTCTTATAATATTGCCCCTGACAGGCGGAATTCCGGTAAGTCCCCTAAGTCCCGCGCCTCTTGCGAGATTCAGAAAAAAAGTTTCTGCACAGTCGTTAAGATTGTGCGCCGTTGCGATTTTTGCTTCCGGCGCAGTCTCGCTAAAAAATTCATATCTTTTACGCCGGCCGCAAAGCTCTTCACTTTCTCCGGTTTTCTTTGAGATTTCGGGAATATTGAATCTGCCGATTTTCAGCGGGACGTTTAATTTATCACATAAACTGCGGACAAATAACTCGTCCCTGTCCGCCTCATCACCTCTTATCATATGATTAACATGAGCGGCGGCAATCTCGAAACCGAATTCATCTTTTAAATTTAATAAAACATGCAAAAGAGAAACCGAATCGGCGCCTCCGGAAAGAGCGACAAGAACCGTATCCGACTCTTTAATCATATTATATTTTTTAACGGTATTATATACTTTATTCTTCATCAAAATCCCGCTCCCTGCTTGTGAACATTGTAAAGTCGGGATTCCATGCAAGACCGACGCTTCCGGTCGGACCGTGGCGGTTTTTTTGTACGAGTACTTCGGCGGTGTCAACTCTTATTTCGTCAACCGGCGTGTCATTGTCGTCAGTATTATAATAGTTTTCTCTGTAAAGCATCAGAACTATATCCGCATCCTGCTCGATTGAACCCGATTCACGCAAATCGGAAAGCTGGGGTTTATGAGAACGTCCCTTCTCCTCGGTTCGTCTGGCAAGCTGAGCACAGGTAACAACGGGAATTCTCAAATCCTTTGCCATAAGTTTAAGACTGCGCGTAATTTCCGAAACCTCCTGAACACGGTTATCGGTTTTTTTACTGCCCGTCATGAGCTGAAGATAGTCGATTATAACGCAGTCGACATTTTTAAGCTGTCTGACTCTCGCCTTCATTTCGGGTACGGTTATGTTAGACGTATCATCAAAATAAAGTTCTATATCGGAAAGAAAAACAGAGGCGTTTGCGATTCGTTCCCATTCGTCAGGCGTAAGATTGCCGGTTCTGAATTTCGTACTCTGAACTCGCGCCTCGGTTGAGAGAACACGCTGGGCAAGCTGTTCCTTTGACATTTCCAACGAGAAAAATAAAACACGTCTTTTTCCGTAGACTGCAACATTACGTGCAAGATTAAGCGCAAAACTCGTTTTACCCATAGCAGGACGCGCTCCGATTAAAACAAGGTCGGAACGGTTTAGTCCCGTTATCATTCTGTCAAGGTCGGAAAATCCTGTCGGGAAACCGGCATATTCGGCTCTGTCATCCGAGGAAAGCTGATATAAATTAACGTAAACGTCTTTTAAAACATCGCCAATTGAAGCGGGTCCCGTTACGGTCTTTCCCTGACGGATATCATATATTTTTTGCTCCGCCATATCAAGCAGAGCGTCCGCAGACATCGATTCGTCGGATGCAAGCTCGTTAATCTCCGATGTCGTTGAAATAAGAGAACGAATATAAAATTTTTCACGTATAATTTTAGCGTAAGACTCTACGTTTGCAGTAGACGGTACGTTTTTAGAAAGCTGAAAAAGATATGTTTTGCCCGACTCATCATCGTATATTTTCTCATTTCTCAGCGCGTCGAGAACAAGAAGCGGATCGATTTTACCGCCCTTTGCAGCGTCAAGAGCAATGATTGTCGAAAATATCGCTTTATGCTGAGGGAGATAGAAATAATCGGGCTTCAGTATCATTGTGACCTGCGACAGACAGGAAGGGTCAAGGAGTATAGCGCCCAAAACCGCCTGCTCCGCCTCAAGGCTGAACGGCAGTTTTGACATATCCGAATTTCGGAATGCATCCTGAGCCATAATTACTCTCCTATTGCTACTTTAATTGACGCGGTAATTCCGCTGTACAGCTTTACATCGCAGTCGTATGTTCCGAAATTTTTCATCTCGGGGCAGACAAGTTTTCTCTTATCGACATCCAATCCGAACTGCTCTTTTATAGCCTCGCTTACGTCTTTTGCCGTAACAGAACCGAAAAGTCTTCCGCCGGAACCGGCTTTCGCTGTTACTCTGACAATTTTACCGGTGAGTTTTTTTGCAGCGTCATTTGCGGCCGCTTTCTCAACGTCAATTTTGTGCTGTTTTGAGGATTCCCTATTCTTCATCTCATTTATAGCCTGTGCGTTAACCTCGACGGCAAGTTTTCTGGGCAGAAGAAAATTTCTTGCGTAACCCTCGGCAACGTTGACTTTCTGTCCCTTTTTGCCGAGCTCCTTTATATCCTGATTAAGTATAACTTCCATTCGTTTATTCTCCTCAATTAAATAAATTTTTCTATTGAATTATTAAGTTTTTCAAAAACTTCATCGAATGATTTTGAATCAATCTGCGCAGCAGCCATTGTCTGATGACCGCCTCCGCCGATATCCTCCATAATAAGCTGAACGTTGATTCTGCCGTAACTTCTGGCGGAAACAGAAATGCCCTTTGCATTATAATATGCGACAAAAGATGCGTCGACGTTATCAATGTTAAGAAGTTCATCCGCCGCCTTTGCTCCGGCGATATGCACCTCGGGACCTGTTTTATCTGTGTATGCAAGCGCATAGTTTGATTTAAACACAGCATTTGATACTATGGAATTTACTAATTTATACTCTTCCATAGAAGCAGAGAACATTTTTCTTACAGAGATTGTATCAGCGCCCATATCTTTAAGATAAGCGGCGGCTTCAAACGTTCTGACGCCCGATTTGAGTGTAAAATTCTTAGTATCAAGATATATTCCCGCAAGAAGACACTCAGCTTCTACAGGAGAAAGTCTCGGTTTTGAGGGCATATATTCAATTAACTCTGTTACCATTTCACTCGCTGAGGAAGCGGTCGGTTCATGATAAAAGACCAATGCGTTTTCAATGTGGTCTACCGACATTCTGTGATGGTCAATTACAATAACGTTTTCTATTTCGGCGTAAAGCTCCGGACTGTCAACGATTCGGCTTCGCATAACATCGGTTATTATAAGGAGCGTGTCCTGATCTGCAAGCTGTCTTGCCGCGGCGGAACTGATAAACAGATTATCGTCCGCATTATCGTTATAATGAGATATCAACGGTCTTGCAAGCGATGTTTTTTCGTCAACAGCGATATTGACGTTTGTATCAAGATTTCTGACCGCACAGGCAAGTCCTACGGCAGAACCGAGTGCGTCGAGATCCGAACCCGTATGACCCATTATTATAACGTTTGACGCCTTCTTAATCGCTTCCTCAATAGCCTTTGCAATCAGACGGGAGCGAATCTGACCACGTTTTTCGACGCCGTCAGAAACTCCGCCGAAAAACTGATAGTTTTCGCCGTTTTTAATTGCAGTCTGATCTCCGCCTCTGCCTCGAGCCATATCAAGAGCCTGTCTTGAAAACTGTTCGCATTCGGTGACTAATCCGCCTGTTCCGATACCTATTGAGAGCGTAAAACCGGATGTTTTGTCGTTAATCTTATAGTTTCTTACCTCGTCCATTATATCGAATCTTGCTTCAATCATCTTTAAAAGATTTCTGTACTCGGTAACGGCAATAAATCTGTTATCGCCTATTTTTCTCGTAATACACGATTTGTCGGAAAACCATTCGGTAATTTTCTTTTCGATATCGGAAATGAACGACGTATAAAGACTGTGCGAAAGAACAACGGACGCCTCGTCGGCGGCGTCAATCGAGATCATTATTACGACCGGACGTGAAAAATTATATTCACTCTCGATATCTTTATAATATGTATCATCTATCAGATAAATCTGATAAACTGAATCGGAATCTGTTTTTACCGATGAAATAAACGCAGAATATTTACGGTCAAAAATATCGAGCGACTTTGTATAATTCGTACTGTCCAGAGCATAATCAGAAATTATACCCGAAAACATATCCTCGCTGAAATCGTCATGTCCGACAGCGCAGGAAGCAAACGAATCGTTATACCATATAATTCTGCCGTCGTCTGAACAAATTACAAACGGAAGCGGTACGGTGCATATTCTATCCTTATTAATCTCGGAAAGAGATTCATTTATTAAGATAACCGAATTCTTGAGATGCCTGAACTCGTTTATCCTTAAAAGACAGAGAACAATCGCAAATACAGCTGATACGCACAGCATAACAAGACCGACTATTCTGTTTTCTATTAGCATTACGCACGACATCGCAATAAGCACCAAAACGGAAAGGATATTGCTGGCGTAATATTTAAAAGCCGATTTGAATTTCAAGAGTGAAAGCCTCCGACGTTAAATATTTATATATCACACTTCACTGATAACAGGTAATATAACAGGGCTCTTTTTCGTTCTGTCATAAACAAATCTCGAGATATCGTCCCTGACCTTGTTTCTGAGAGAATTGATATCGTGCCGTCCCTTGTCCGAATACGAATCCGTAATACGTACGATACGTGAATTCATCTCGTTGAAAAGCTCGCTCGATTCTTTCATAAATATAAAGCCCTTTGAATAAATCTGAGGTCCAGAGACAAGGTATCCCGTGAGAGAATCGAGAACTATCGATACGATAATAATTCCGTCCTCGGAAAGAAGCTTTCTGTCTCTTAATACAACGCTGCCGACATCGCCGACTCCGTAGCCGTCTACGAATACGTTACCTGCGGGAATATCGGTAACGGTATAATCATCCTCAAATAAAGATACGCAGTTTCCGTTTGAAGTTAAAATAATATTGTTCTTCGGAATTCCCATTAGCTGAGCCGTAAGTGCATGTTTCTGCAAATGTTTTTGCTCGCCGTGAACGGGAATGAAAAATTTCGGTTTTACAAGCCCGAGAATAATCTTCTGTTCCTCCTGACAAGCATGACCGGAGACATGAACATCATACATCCGTTCATAAACAACATGCGCACCGAGTTTCATAAGCTCGTTAATAACGTTTCCGACCGTTTTTTCGTTTCCGGGAATAGGATTAGCGGAAATAATAACGCAGTCATTCGGACCTATAGAAACCTTTCTGTGATCCGACATCGCCATTCTGGTAAGCGCTGACATCGGTTCACCCTGACTGCCTGTCGTAATAAGAACAAGTTCGTCGTCGGCGTATTGTTTTATAGTGTCGATTCCGATTATAATTCCCTTCGGAACATTCAAATAACCCAGCTGCTGACCGATTGCAACAACATTCTCGAGACTTCTGCCCGAAAGTGCGACTTTTCTGCCGAGAGATTCGGCAACGTTTATTATCTGCTGAACTCTGTGCACGTTTGAAGCAAAAGTTGCAACTATAAGACGGCGTTTGCCTGCGCGTCTGAAAAGATTTTCAAACGACTCTCCTACTTTGCGCTCACTTTCGGTATATCCGGGACGTTCTGAGTTGGTCGAGTCTGACATAAGACAAAGAACGCCCTCGTTTCCGAGTTCACCAAGCCTGGCAAGATCCGCCATACCGCCGTCAATAGGCGTACAGTCAATTTTAAAATCGCCCGTATGAACAATTGTACCGGCTCCGCATTTTATTGCAAATGCGAGCGCGTCCGGAATCGAGTGATTCATGTGTATCGCTTCAACAGTAAATCCGCCGGCTTTGATTTTATCTCCTGCGGAAATAACCTTAAGTTTTGCTTTTGAAAGTTTTTTAGCCTCTTTAAGTTTAGCTTCGATAAGTCCTATCGTAAGCTGAGTGGAATAAAGAGGTACATTGACAACATCGAGCAGATACGGGATTCCTCCGATATGGTCCTCATGTCCGTGGGTTACAAAAATTCCGCGGATTCTGTCTTTATTCTTTTCAATATAAGTAAAATCGGGGATTACCAAATCAACGCCGAGCATTGTGGAATCGGGAAAAGCCAGTCCGCAGTCGATAATAATTATATCCTCTCCATATTCAATAACAGTCAGATTTTTTCCGACCTCATTAAGTCCGCCCAAAAAGCCTATTCTTACCGGAAGTACAGGCTGAACGTTTTTCTGTCCCTGCCTGCGCTTCGAATTTGAAACATTTTTCTTTCTGCGCACGGTATTATTTTTATCATTTCCGGATGTTTTTTTAGATGATTCGGAATTTGTATTTTCTTTTTTTGATTTTGTTTTCTTTTTTGCTTCGCCGTTCTCCTTTTGACTTTTTTTCATTTCTCCGGCTTTAGTCATATCAAGTTTTGCATACTTTTTAACTGCCGAGTCTAAGATATCGATATCGTTTTTCTTTTTTTTCTGTTCATTTTTTGATGTATTCCGGTTGTTTGTGTTCATGATCGACTCCTTAAATATAAAATGCATATATAATTAAATATATAATAAAGTTTAATATAAATAAAATATGTAAGGCCCGTTAGGGCATTATTATCATTATTTTACTCTTTTAACGCGTCCGTGTCAAGATACGAGGACTTTATTTTCTCCTCTATCTCTTCACAAAGCGACTCGGAAACTTCTGCTGATACTGATTCAGCCAAAATTTTTATTCTTCTACCGTCGGATGTTGTCGAAATTAAAGCCGTTCCGTTCGGAAAATAAACTCTGTAACCGTATACCGGGTCGGTCTTATTAACTTTAAATACCTTTCCGATTTGTGACGGAAGCAACGACGAATCAATTTCTCGTTTTATAAGTTCAACGCCGGGAAGTTCGTCATATAAAACACTGAGAGATTTTCCTCTCCTGCTCATAATTGACAGAACCTTAAACATCATAAAAACCGAATCAAAACTGAACAGACAGCGTTCCGAAAGTCTGTAAACCCTGTCTGAGTACATGCCTGAGGATGAATTGGATATTCTTACGACATCACAGCCGAATTTTTCGGCAACTGTATCAAGAATTTTCGGCGCGTCTGTTTTTACGCAAACACTTCTTCCCTTTTTGAATTCATCAAAAACACAAATCATCAGCAGATGCGCATAATCGATTTTTCTCTTTTCTTCATCAACTGCTTTTATTTTTTCTCCTGTTGAATCAATTTCAAAATAAGGATAATCCGCAACACCGGATGAAAAAAGATACGTACATCTGTCAATTACGTCTTTTATTAGTCTATTGGTACATGAATACGAATACTTTATTCCTCCGCCCGTTTCCGAACAAAGTGCGAAGAGCTTGCCGAAATATATTTCCTCGATTCTTCGCATGTCGAGCATATCAATGCAGACTCCGTTTTCGGAATAAATAAAATCGTCTTTTTTATATCTTGACTCAATTTCGCGTTCGCGGTTTCTCGTCAGCGGAAGCCCGAACTTTTCGTAAAGACGTATCGTTGATTCCCTGTTTTCTGTTTTTATATATGCGCCCGACTCTACGGAACTGTAGGAAATACAAAACTGAAGCTGAGATGAATAACATTCTCCGAAATCATAAACAGTACATCCTGAAGAAATCAAACCGGATATCATCGCAAGAGCAAGCGCCTTTGACGATTTATCGCCGTCATATCCGATACCGAAAATGCCCTCTTTAAGACAGCTTCCGGCCGCCATACCTATACGGCAGCATTTATCTGTTCTCAGTTCGCGGAATGTTCTGCCCGAAACTCCGCCGTCTATAATCAATTCGTCAAAATACTTGCCTTCGCGGACATTCTCCGAAACATACGATGAGGAAAGAATTTTCTTTCCCGGCCATATAGAAACGCCTTCTTTAATTGTAGTTCCGGCACCAATAACGCATCCTGAACCGATACAGGCGTTCTCGAGAACCGTACATGAATTTTTAAGCGTACATCCTTTTGCAATAACCGCCCCCGTAATATCGCATCCGTTTTCAATTAACGCAGACTGTCCTATTATCGAATTCTTAATTTTTACGTTCCGATGAATAACGGAATTATCCTCAATTACAGCATTGGGACCGAGAACACACCCCTGCGATATTTTAACGTTATTTCCGATAAAAACAGGCGGGATAAACGAAACATCATTCGAAACAAGATTATCCGAATATGAAATTATTTCGTCCGCAGGAATGCTGAGATTTGTTTTAACCTTCGCATTAAGAACGTCAAAAACACACATTCTGTATTGTATGATATCACCTATATCGCACCAATATGAATCTGTGTTATAGGCATAAATGTTCATTGACTTCTGAAGCATTTCGGGGAAAATATCTTTCGAGAAATCACAGGAATCATATTTTTCGGCAAGTTCGGCCGTTTTCTCAGAAAGAATATATATTCCGCAATTGGCAAGCGAAGAAACAGCGTGATTTTTATCCGCCTTTTCACAGAATCCTACTACCCTGTTCTCTTCGTCAAGACAAAGTGTTCCGTACTCGTCTGTATTTCTGACTTCCTTGCATACGATGGTTGCGTCGGCTTTTTTTGCGACGTGGTATTTCATCACCTTACCGAGATCTATATCGCACATACAGTCTCCGCTTATAATCAAAATATCGCTGCCGATTTTTTCGGGAAAGATTTTTTTAAGACACCCTGCCGTACCGAGAGGCTTTTCCTCTATATAATAACTAAGTTTGACTTTATCGTTTTTTACGTTAAGATTGTTAATAAACTCAACCATCTCTTTGCTTAAATAACCCAAAGTAAAACAGATGTCATCAAATCCGTACGAAACAAGCAAATCGGTTATATATTCCGCTATCGGTTTTGTAAGAACCGGCATAAGAGGTTTCGGTACGTCGCATGTAAGCGGTCTGAGTCTGTTTCCCTGTCCGCCGGCAAGAACTACTGCTTTCATAAAATTCCTCCTGATTTTCTGTCGAAACAGAACCGAATCCCATAGACAAGAAACACTGCCTTACGCTATGAGAACCGTGTTTTGCTCGAAATTATCAGTAATATTTTGTTCGCAATACGGGATTTTATAAGTAAAGTATTTCTTTTTATTTAATTCTATGATATTATTTACTCGGTGATGATATGGATTATACAAAGGGAGTTCTCCTTTTTACCGACGGGGCATGTTCCGGCAATCCGGGACCGGGAGGCTGGGGCGCGATACTCAGACTCGGAACAAACGAAAAGCGAATGTCCGGCGGGGAAAAAGATACAACCAATAACAGGATGGAGCTTACGGCTGTAATTGCCGGTCTTTCGGCATTAAAAAGAGCATGCGAGGTCAACGTTATATCCGACTCTAAATACGTATGCGATTCCGTTTCAAAAGGCTGGGTCTATTCATGGAAAAAGAAAAACTGGAAAAAATCAGACGGAAAACCCGCGCTGAACTCGGACTTATGGGAGGACCTTCTTTATCTTCTTAAAATACATAAGGTGACGTTTACATGGATAAAGGGACACGCCGGTCATCCGGAGAATGAGCTGTGCGATAAAATGGCTGTTGAGGAATCAAAAAAATTCATATAATAAAAAGCAAAACGGAGACCGAAAAAAGTCTCCGTTTTGCTTTAATATACTGATATTAATCTAATATGTCATTATTAAATTATAATACATATAAGTCCGCTGCATCCCTCGTTTATAACGCGTTCGAGCGTCTGCTGAAGTTTCATTCTCGCCTCCGCCGGCATATGATACAGTTTATTCTTAAGTCCCTCATTTACGAGGTCGTCAAGCGATTTACCGAATATATTCGACTGCCATATTCTGACCGGATCCTCCTGAAATTCATTTAGAAGGTACATAACAAGCTCTTCGCTCTGACTTTCGCTTCCGACTATCGGAGCAACTTCCGTTTGAATATTCGCCTTCATCATATGTATCGACGGCGCGCTTGCTTTAAGTCTTACTCCGTATCGTCCGCCCTGCTTCATTATTTCGGGTTCCTCGAGGGTCATTTCCTCTATCGTAGGCATTACAATACCGTAACCCGTTGCCTCAACCTCGTCCAGAGCCGTTTTGATTCTCGAATATTTACGCGACGTATCGGACAATGTTTTCATGCACTCCATCAAATCAGCCTCGGACTTGATATCAAGAGACGATATGTCGGAGAGTACCGAATAAAAAACGCTGTTGTCCACACTCGCAGATATAACGGCTTTGCCTGTTCCGAGGTCTATATCTGAAACCTGTACGCCGCTGATGAATTTCTCAAGTGAAATATCCCTTCGCATAACATCGACGCACCGCATATTAGAAAGTTTCTGTGCGCTCTCTCTGACGGCAGAGAAAAGAGAACTTTTGACTTTATGTTCATCCGACAGCGTTTTCATCCAACCCGGGAACGAAACGCTTACCTCTCTTACCGGAAATTCCATCAAAACCTCGGAAAGTATTGTTTTTATTCTGTCTTCGTTTAATTCAAGACAATTTACCGGCAGAACGGTTACGCCGTATTTTGATGAAAGTTCAATACTCAAACTTCTTGACGATTCAGAATCGGGGTTCGTACAGTTTAAAAGAACTATCATCGGTTTATTAATGCTTTTCAATTCGTTTATGACGCGTTCTTCAGCTTCTTCATACTCATATCTGGGTATGTCGCTTATACTGCCGTCTGTAGTTACAACGAGTCCTATAGTTGAATGCTCGCTTATTACTTTCTGCGTTCCGATTTCCGCCGCCATATTAAAAGGTATATCCTCGTCATACCATGGCGTTTTAACCATTCTGGGCTGTTCGCCTTCTATATATCCCAAGGAGCTCGGAACAATATATCCTACGCAGTCTATCATCCTTACCTTAAAACGCGCGTTGTTGTCAAGCTGTATTTCGGCGGCCTGCTCGGGAATAAATTTAGGCTCCGTAGTCATAATGGTACGCCCCGCCGCAGACTGAGGCAGTTCGTCGACAGCCCTCGCCTTTGCAGAATCCGAACCGAGATTCGGCAAAACAACGTTTTCCATAAACTGTTTTATGAATGTCGACTTACCCGTACGTACCGGTCCTACGACTCCGATGTAAATATCTCCGTTTGTACGGCGCGCAATGTCACCGTATATGCTTGTATCTGTCATCTTTATATCCTCCGCTCATTATTTCATTTGGTAATCTATATGAGCTCGGGACATGTTTTATGACACAGTTATCCTTCGTTTCTTGACGGAATCAGCATCAAAACGAAACTGACTGCGAGAAGGGCGCATGAAATCCATATTGCACGTTCGTAAAGCAGACGAACCGTAAGAATACCTATTCCCGCACCGACGGCAAAAATAACTATAACACTGAAATATACAAGCGACTTATGAAGAATGCGTATATCTTTATAATGAAAATAAGCATAAAGAGATTCAATTGCGCTTCTCATATTGCCTATACACATTGTTGAGGCATATGCGTGACCGCGTACTTTATGAAAAGTCTGCACCTGTAAAGCGCATACAAACGAAACCATTGCATTTGCCGCCGCATTAAGGTTCTGAGGAATAAAACCGACCGCAAAAAGTATAACTATTTCCAAAATAATAATAATCTGACGCC
This sequence comes from Oscillospiraceae bacterium, assembly GCA_022763825.1. Classification (GTDB taxonomy): domain Bacteria; phylum Bacillota; class Clostridia; order Oscillospirales; family Acutalibacteraceae; genus CALACW01. Next base: position 22,718 of record JALEQX010000002.1, read on the forward strand.
AATGTATTTTTTCATATGTTTTAAATTTACAGTGTATCGCCTCCGCAGCAAAAATGCCGAACATAAATGACAGTACAGGTATAAGATATCTTACGCATTCGTTGAAATTGCCGTCAAACAAATCAGTACTCATCAGCACGATATTGCCTGTCTGAGCATTTGCGAAAACACCTCCGCGGATACAGTATGTATATGCGTCCTGAAATCCGCCGGACAAAATTATAAAAAAGGCAGTAATAATGGAATCGGACATCTGAGGATTCATCTTTTTTAAAAGACCGCTCACAAATTTTTCCTCCGTTTTATTTTATCTCAAACTCATAGCCTCAGCAAACATAACACTCTTAGACCTCATTTTGGGTCTGAGAATATTGAACAGCGTCTTGTAAGGGAGAGAAGATTTTACAGCAGACGAAATATCAATAAAATCACAATGTGTTTCACTGCACAGTTTTTTTAGCGCCGTATTAAAATCGACAGCTTTTTTTACATCATCGGCAACCGACAGAACATAAAGACGCGCATTTGTATTTTGATGTAGAGCATATAGAAGCCATTCGTATTTATCGGCAAAATCATATACGCTCGTACCGTTAGGAGCTAGTTCCGTATCTCCGAAATTCAAGAATATTTTTGCAGGGTTAAGCGGTACAATATCCTTATACACTGTTTTTGATGCTTCCTCAACAGTCAATCCCTTTACGCTTCTGTTGTATACAGGCTCATCATATCCCAATTCCATAGCAAGTTCGTTAACGTTAAATTCGCTTAAAAAATCCGAACCGTAAAATACAGATGCATTTTCACAAAAATCATTATCCTGGCACATCATTTTATTATCTCCTTGATTTTTAATCCATAATGATTATAATATTATTACAAATCATTTTATAATCTTAATTATATATATCCAATATATCATAATGATATGAAGAGGTTTTTATGAATATAAGTTTTGAGCATTACAAAATATTCTATTATGTCGCTAAATACAAGAGTATTTCAAAAGCCGCTCAGCTTCTTATTAACAATCAGCCGAACCTGACGCGTACAATAAAAAATCTTGAGAATGAGCTCGGCTGCCGTTTATTTTACAGGACAAATAAAGGCGTTATTTTAACTCCCGAGGGACAGATGATTTATTCTCACATAAAAAAAGCCGTTGAGGAAGTAATTGCCGCAGAGGAAGAACTCAACGAAATTAAAATGATGAGAAAAGGATGCATCAGAATTTCCGTCAGCGAAATTGCACTGAGATGCAAACTGCTGAGCGCAATAAAGGAATATCACCAAAAATACCCTGATATAAGAATTGAGATAAGCAATCACCTGACATCACAGGCCATAAATTCTATCCGTAATTCGACGTCGGATATCGCTTTGGTTACCACTCCCGCACCCGATATTGATGAATTTGATTACATAACCGTCTGCCCTGTTTCGGAATCGGCAGTATGCGCAAAAAACTTTGAAATCGGAAAATCCTCTCCGCTGTCTTTCTCGGAACTTTTACAGTATCCGATTGTTTCACTATCGGAAAATACTCAAACATTCGAATTTTACCGAGACTTCTTTTCGGGAAAATCGCTTGATTTCAACCCTGCCGTGGAAACAGCGGCGGAGGATCAGATTATTCCGATAGTCGAAACAGGAATAGGAATCGGTTTCGTTCCCGACGAATTTATAAAAGACTCCGAAAGCATAAAAAGAATTCCCCTTGAGCAGAATCTGCCGCAAAGGAGCATTATATTGGTTAAAAATAAAAACCGGCCTCTCAGCATTGCTGCTTCGAGGCTGGAAGATATTATTATGAATGATTAAATTCACACCGAAAAAATCAGCGTTTTTTTATCGTCGAGAATATCGGAATCTAATGAATTAAGCTCTTTTATCTGCACAGGGTCCGCCTTGTGTGATTTTGCAATACTCCAAACGCTTTCTCCTTTTTCTGCAAAATATACATTCAGAAAACATGAATCGTTTTTTTCTGCCGAAACAGCGCCGACTGACATATCGGTAACGACCTTATAATCGGTATTTTTTACTCCGATAAATGATACGTTAAATTCGATATCGACCGCTAACGAAGAATTCGACTCGGGCGAAAACGCCATATTGTTTATATACATCTCTGACTCGCACGAAACTCCGGCAGGGGCAATATCAACAGGTTTCGAGAATGAAAAATCCTCGGCACGCTGAGTAAAGATATATCCGGAATCCGGCATTTTAAGAATAATATCAAAAAAGATATTTCCCGAAACATTCCAGCTGCCGTCTGAAATCATTGACGTATACTTTATTTTACGCACGCATATATCTGCAATTTCAGCGTCGGGGTAAGCCGACATATCGATTTTCATAGAGGTTCTGAAAAGCTGTGACGGTTCACTGATTAATTCACAGCATCTTATTTCTCCTTTCGATAGAGATAATTCGTATTCCGGAGAAAAAGCGTCTTCGATACAGCGTATAAGCACGTCGTTATATACATCGGTATTTACAACGGAAGTTACAGATATTTCGAATCTGCCCTTCTGCAATGTTCTGTCAGACGAAAAAGAAACGTTAACCGAACAAACCTTAAGCCTGTTTCGGCATTCCGAATTTTCGTCAAGAGTATCGATATCGAAAATCTGACTGAACTGTATCGACTCATTCTGAGTACACAAATCACCGTCGTCGTTAAGAGTTATTATTTTGAGAAGATAAATACCCTTGAGCATCATTTTATTCTTAATGCACTTATATTCGTTTATACATGCGGTAACGTCGGTTCTGTATATTTTAACATCTGAGCCGTTTCTGCTGTCAAACGAATCCGAAACCGTAAAGGTGTTTACCGCACATGCCGTAAGAGCCTTTTTTGTGAATGTTTGCTCAAGTTTCATTACGCCCGACTGTGTACATGAGGAGACAATCTCATTTTTATCTATATACTCGTCGCGTATGTCAAGAGCTATCGAACACTTAAGTTCGGCGCATCTCGGACCGGAAACCCGGCATGAAGTCTGTTCACAGCATGCCGTAACGCTGACACAATCGGTTTCGGCAGCACCGGGAATATCTATTTTCTTAGAAAACGGGACGTTCGTTTCATAAACCTCGCATTTTCCCGAATCGGAAGTATAAAGAATTCTGAAAACCGCATTTCCGTCAACTACGATTTTTCCTGAATTAACCCAAACGCTGTTAACATTTGACGTGACGGATGTATTAACCGCTTTGTTTATTTCTGCACAGTAATCGGGAAGATTGACAACTGTCTCAACAGTCTCCTCCGTAACACCCATATATCGCACACTTTTTTTCAGCACTTCGTCTTTCGTGATTTGCAGTTCCATAATTAAACACTCCTTTTTTTGATTCATTAATTGCTATGCCGATAACAATCGGATTATTACTAAATACGGCTTCCGGTACAGTTCGGAAGCCGTATTTCTTTATTCATTCTCTTTTTTTATTCCGAATACAAGTCTTAAGATACCCTTCAGGCATTTCGGCGTCTCAATAACTTTAACAATCATACTTTCCACCCCTTTTCAGCATTTAAGCAAAAGCATTGCTCCGCATATAATAAGAAAAACAGAAAGCGTAAATATTAAAAATTTGGTGGGGAAAATACACATCGCAATAACGCCGAAGCCCAGGGCGATAGTTATAAACCCCACCGGCGATTTTTTCTTTCGCATATAAATATCCCCCCGTATACAGACTTCATTCCATTATACGGGGGGATTTATATGTTGTTACTGTTTATCCTGCCATGCTTTGTACGACTTAACCTCGTCATACATCATACAGTAGCTTTTATGCCGTGACGCAGGAATTATACCCTTATTTACCGCATCTACAACCGCGCATCCTTTATCGTTTACGTGAGAACACGAAACAAATTTACATTTACCGATATAGTCGGAAAATTCGGGAAAACAGAACGGAAGATTTTCCTTTGTAATCAATTCCGTGTTTTCAAAATCAAGTGCAGAAAATCCGGGAGTATCGGCTATGTATCCGCTGAACAATTCAAAAAGTTCAACACTTCTTGTCGTATGCCGTCCTCTTCCGAGTTTTTTGCTTATATGCGAAGTTTCAAGTTTAAGTTCGGGAGCAACGGCGTTAAGAAGAGACGATTTGCCGACGCCTGTATTTCCGGTAAGAGCACATACCGAATCTTTAAATATTTCAGCAAAAATATCGGTATTAATATTATCTTTAGAAGATACCGCAAAAGACTTTATATTGCTTTTTCTGTAAACGGAAACATATTCGTCCGCGTCGGCAAGGTCGCATTTTGAAAATACTACAATAGGTTCTATATTCTTATCGACAGCCTGAACCGTAAGTCTGTCTATAACGGTAAGATTCGGCTTCGGCTCATCTACAGAGGAAGTAATAATCAGTTTATCAATATTTGCAACAGGCGGACGTGTCAGAAAGTTTTTTCTGTCATAAATCTTTATTACCGTGCCTTTGTCGGATTGTGCATCCGTTTCAATATCACAGTAATCTCCTGCAAGCGGAGTCAGATGTTCCTTCCGGAAAACACCGCGCGCCCTGCACTCGTATACCGTATTATTCTGCGCCTTAACGTAGTAAAAACCGCCTATACCCTTAAGGATTATACAGTTTTCAAGTATCATCAGTTAGGTCCTTTGCTTATGAATATAGTTACTCTTTCATTTTTAGCCTCTTCTTTGGTAAACTCCGTTTTAAGGCTCTGAGTATCGGCTCCGATAGCGTAACCCTCGGGAACCGTCGTCGACGACATCTTAACTATTTCACATGACGGGAATCCTGCGGCAAGAACCGCATTGCATGCTTCATCCTGAGTAAGTCCCGCAACGTCCGGCAGTACGACTTCCGCGGCAGCCTTTGTCGTTTGGGGCGTGTACGAAAAACCGAACGCTTCAACATTGACCGCAGGCGTATCTTTCGTAAAGTCAACTGTTATCATACAAACCTTCTGCGAATCAATCTCTGCGTAGTATTCTTTGTTATCATTTCCGCTTACCGTAAATGAGAAAGATGAACCGTCAAGTTTAACATTACTTTCGGTAATAATACTTCCGTCTGTTTCGTAAACAACAACTTTTCTGGGCTGTTTGTCATTATATCCTGACAAATCGGGCAGCAGAAACGAACACTGAGCCTGTTTTGCTTCCTGAGCTTTTCCGACCCAAATCGTAATATCTGTTGTATCGGGGTCTACAAACGTAGACTGCTCTATCGACTGTCTGATAACATGATTAATAAGAGTTTTATCGGTTACGGTTTCGTACTCGATTTTTATTCTTTCATTCTTAAATCCGATAGTTTTCAGGTCATTCTGAGCATCGGAAAGTTGGGAACCAACAAAGTCGGGAATTGCAACGGTAGTATCGTCCGCCGCATAAACAACAGTAATAACGGAACCCGACTGCTGGTATGAACCGACCTCGGGGGATGTGCTGATTATCTGTCCGAGTTTATAATCGGATGTTACCTTCGGCTCAAGTTTAACGTTGAAATTAAGAAGTTTCAGCTGAGTCTGATATGCTTCAAGCGTAGTTTCGTTAGTAAACGCGGGAATTTGCTGCATACTCGCATTATCTGCATAGTCAAGTTTTATAACCTTGTTTGACAGTTTGCTTAAATCCGTTCCCTTTTTAACACTCTGATTAAATACTTTGCCCGCCTCATGTTCCGTCGTATAAACCGGGTTTTTCTCAATATATTTTATGAACTCCGGGTATTTAGAATCAACTTCGTCTATGAGAAGTCCGGTAAAATCGGGCACTATAAGAGCATTCTTATTCTTAAAAAAGAAATGATAGCATGTAAAACCGATTCCGATAACAAGAGCGGCGATAACGGCTATTAAAATCGGCATAGTAACATTCTTTTTCTTAGGAATATCATCCTCATAATAATCCCTGTCGTCTTCCTCATGTTCTTCCTCTCCGGCGACAATCGAATTATCCCGCGAAGCGTTTATAACATTGTCGCTTATCGGAGGAACATACTTCGTCGGCTGTTTGTCTATATAATATTCGTAATCGAATTTAATATTCGGATTTCTCTTAAACTCCTCAAGGTCAAGAAGCATTTCAGCCGCGGACTGGTATCTGTCACGCGGACTCTTCTGCATGGCACGCATTGTTATCTGTTCAAGACCTACCGGAATTGTCGGATTGATTTTCCTCGGCATTTCGGCAGCTTTCTGCATCTGCATAATAGCGACGGAAACAGCTGAATCCGACTGAAACGGAAGCTGACCGGTAAGCATTTCGTACATAACGACGCCAACGGAGTAAATATCGGATTTTTCATCGGTAAAATCACCCCTTGCCTGCTCGGGGCTTATATAATGAACCGAACCTATAGCGCCGTTCTCGGTAATTGTGCGAGTGTCTCCCCTGTTGAATCTCGCAATGCCGAAATCCGTTACTTTTATTGTTCCGTCCTGTAAAAGCATAATATTCTGCGGTTTTATATCACGGTGAATTATGCCCTTGTCATGTGCATGCTGCAGCGCCTTTAAAATCTGCATGGAAAAATGAACGGCTTCCGTCCATTCTATTATTTTTTTCGTTTCAATATATTCCTTAAGCGTAATGCCCTCAATGTATTCCATTACAATATACTGGAGTTTTTCACCGAAATTAACGTCATAAACCTTAACAATATTCGGGTGTGAAAGTATGGCAATCGCTTTTGATTCGTTTTTGAATCTGCGTCTGAAATCCTCATTTGCAAGAAATTCATCCTTCAATATTTTAACTGCAACGGTTTTATCGTCAATTTCGTCATATGCTTTATAGACGACAGCCATTCCGCCTACTCCGATCACCTCTTTGATCAGATATCTGTCGCTGAATTTGCATCCTATATAATTATCCATATTCACACTTCCTCTCAGTTAGCTATAACCACTACGGTGCTGTTGTCCGTTCCGCCAGCCTCATTAGCGGCGTCTATAAGGCGGTGCGCATACTCATGAACATTCGAATCAGAAACCAGTGACAGTATCTTCTCATCGCTGACCATATTTGAAAGACCGTCGGAACACAGAATCAGTTTACTCGATTTATCAAACGCAACAGCCGTAAAATCAAACGATACGGCCTCCTCAAGACCGAGTGCACGGGTTATAAGATGCTTATAGGGACTTACTAAAGCTTCTTCTTTAGTAAGAGTTCCGGAGTTAATCATCTGCTGTACAACCGAGTGATCTTCCGTTATCTGCGTTATACCGGTGCTGTCGGCGCAGTAAACACGGCTGTCGCCGACATGCGCGACATAAGCGTTTGAGCCGAATGCTATAACAACGACAGCGGTAGTGCCCATTCCTTTAAGCAAGGGGGCATTTTTTGCACGGTCGTATATTTTAACATTTGCAGCGGAAATAGCGGAGGAAAAGAGATTTTTAACAGCGGAAAAGCCCATTGAACTCCTGAATGACGAACAAATAGTCTGCGAGATAGCCTCGACTGCGATTGAGCTGGCAATATTGCCCCCGGCATGTCCCCCCATACCGTCGCAGACAACAGCCCAAACCGCGCCGCCGGCAAGTTCGCCCATAGCGTATGCATCCTGATTGGACTCTCTGATTTTTCCAACATCGCTTCGTGCGGAAATTTTCATCAAGTAACCTCCTTAATGAGATTTTTTACTGTGTTTCGCCTGAGCTGACCGCATGAGGCGTTAATATCCGAACCCAACTCGCGTCTGACAGTTACGGTATATCCGCAAGAGGATAAAATCTGTGAAAATGCATTTATATCGGATTTACTGCTTCGCTTGCATCCGGTTTCTTTAACTTCGTTTACGGGAATCAAATTAATATGACAAAGTATACCTTTCAAACGCTTTGCAAGCTCTTCGGCACACGCCGGCGAATCATTAACGCCCTTAACCATAGCATATTCAAATGAGATGCGCCTGTGAGTAAAGCCGGTGTATTCCCTGCACGCTTTCAAAAGAGCCGAGATATTGTATTTTTTATTTACCGGCATCATCGTACTTCGGATTTCATCATTCGGAGCGTGAAGCGAAACGGATAATGTAAGCTGTAGATTTTTATTCATCAGTTCATATATTTTCGGAACAAGACCGCATGTAGAAAGTGAAATGTGCCTCATGCTCATGTCCTGCCCCTTTTCATCGGTTATCAGCGAAATAAACCGCATAACGTTATCGAAATTATCAAGCGGTTCGCCCATTCCCATCAGCACGACGTGAGATATCTTAATATTATTATCCCTCTGCGCCGTATATACCTGAGCGAGTATTTCGGAAGATGTGAGATTTCTGACAACTCCGTTTAATGTAGAGGCGCAAAATTTACATCCCATTTTACATCCGACCTGACTCGAAACACAAATCGAATAACCGTATTTATACTTCATTAAAACGGATTCTATGTACTCGCCGTCCCTTAATCTAAACAGATACTTTACAGTCGAATCTATAGACGAGATAAGTTTCTTTTCGGGTTCTGCCGAAGCAAAATAATAATTTTCGTCAAGTTTTTCTCTCAGCTGTTTTGGCAGATTTGTCATCATATCAAAATCAGTCACGGTATCTGCATGCAGCCATTTATATACCTGAGAAGCTCTGAATTTTTTTTCTCCCAGGTTTTCCAGTTCGTTCTGAAGTTCATCAAACGTAAAGGAAAGAATATCTTTTTTTTCCATGGCTGTAACTATATCCTCTCAAAACAGGCTATGAAAAATCCGTCGCATCCGTAGATAAACGGCAAAACAGTAACAGTTTTATTTTCTCTGAAACATTCTATATCTTCAAGTATATCACATAATATAAAGTCATTGTGTACTTTTTTGAATTTACGGCATATTTCTATATTTTCTTTCGGATTAAGAGTACATGTCGAATAAATAAGTTTCCCGCCTTTTTTTAAAAACCTTGCGGAATTTTCAAGTATAGCATACTGTATTTCGTACAAAGAATCAATATCTTCTTCGCTTTTATACTTAATTTCGGGCTTTTTTCCCGTAACTCCGAGACCCGAACACGGTACGTCACACAAAATTCTGTCTGCCATAGGCAGTTTAATTGTCTTATCGCGTGCGTCTCTTAACAGCGTTTCTATAATATCCGCGCCTGTGCGCAACGCGTTTTCTTTTATAAGTGAGAGTTTATGTTCATATATATCGCACGATATGATACGGCCTTTATTATTCATCATCTGCGCAGCGGTTATGCTTTTTCCGCCGGGAGCAGCACATACATCTATAACGGTCTGCCCGGGCTGAGGCGAAAGAGCTTTACAGCAAAGCTGTGATGAAAGATCCTGAATATATATATATCCTTTTTTAATATCTTTATTTTCGGCTTTTGCCTGAAAATTCGATAATATCAAGGCGTTTTCACAAACATCGGAGTGCCTTATTTCCGAGGAAATATCTCCGTTTTTTAATGTGTTGTATCTTGCATACAAATTATGAGCACCCAGAGATGACGCCATTATTTTTTCCGCGCATTCCGGAGAATATTTATCGCAGAACATTTTGCATATATACTTAGGAAACGAGTACTTAACGCTGAGATATTCGATAAAATACGATTTATCCGGATAAACCTCACCGACTGACGATATTTTCCTAAGCACTGCATTGACAAGTCCCGATGCAAATGCACATCCGTGATTTTTTGCAAGTTTCACGCTCTCGTTAACTGCGGCCGAAACCGGAACCTTATCCATAAACAGAATCTGATACGCACCGAGTCTGAGGATTGTCAGAACCTGAGGCTTGAGTTTTTTTATAGGCTGAGTCAAACAACGGGATAACATATAGTCAAGCGTAATCAGACGCTCGAGTACGCCTTTTACAAGCGCATATGAAAACTTTACGTCGGCGCAGTTATTCTCATTTTTAAACACATCGCCAAGGACAAGATTAGCATAAGCCGAGTCTTTTTCTATACGAGATAAAACGAAAAACGCCGTTTCTCTTGCGTCGGACATAAAATTCACCCCGTTATTTTTTTCTTCTGTTATTGCCGAGCAAAAGCACGGCATATCTTAAAACGTTAGCAAGCGTTACCGCAAGAGCGGCAACATACGTCATTGCGGCAGCCTTAAGAACTTTTTTTGCACCGTTGTATTCACTGTCGTTTCTGAGCATTCCCGTTTCGGAAATTACTTTAAGCGCCCTTGAGCTTGCATTAAACTCAACGGGCAGCGTAACAAGCTGAAAAACAGCGATAAGAGAATAAAGTCCCAATCCTATATATATTACAGGCTCGAAACTTAAGAAATATCCTAAAAATGCAAGGGGCAGTCCTATATAAGAACCGATATTGCATACGGGAATAATGGCATTTCTGACTTTTATAGGCGTATAACCCTCTGCATGCTGTGCGGCATGACCGGCTTCGTGACACGCTATTCCGACTGAGGCAACGCTTGTACCGTAATAAACATCGCTGGACAGTCTTATAACATTTGACCTCGGGTCATAATGGTCAGAGAGTTTGCCCTGCGTTTCCTCAATTGCGACATTCATTATGCCGTAATGTCTGAGGACCGCGGCGGCTGCCTGTGCACCGGTGATTCCTGCACTGTTATTAACTTTACGCATTCTCGAATATGTCGTCTGAACTCTGATCTGAGCCCAGAGTGAGAGCAAAAATGCAGGAAGTACAAGCACAAGATAAGTCCATAAGGAACCGTTCATCATCGTATATCCGCCCATATAATATAGAGCCATGGGGGCTGTGAGAGTAATTGCAGTCAAAGTCATATTGCTTAACATAATATCATTCCTTTTATCCTAAAACGCATCCGTTTAAATCGCGGTGACCTGCGGAAAACTGCTTGGCGTCGAGTCTTTTTGCACCCTCAGCCTGTAGCGAAAGAATTTTTAAAAGTTTTCCGTCTGAGCATGAAACATAAATCGAGTTTTTATCAGCCGAAACGGTTCCGGGAAGTGCTGAAGTTGATTTGTCCGTTTTTTCGCTTTGATAAATCTTAAGTTTTTTGCCGTCATAATGAGTAAACGCTACCGGCCACGGCGACATACCGCGGATTTTATTATGAATAATATCGGACGGTTCATTCCAGTCAATTAAGGCCTCATCCTTTGAAAGCATCGAGGCGTAAGTTGCTTTTGATTCGTCTTGTTTTTCAGGCGTTATTTTTGACAATGCAAAATCTTCAAGCGTTTTTACAAGAAGGTCGGGGGACGCCTCGGCAAGTCTGTCAAAAAGCTCACCGGCTGTCTCGTTTTCGCCTATCTCCGTTTCATATTTCAAAAGCATATCGCCGGTGTCAAGTCCTTCGCCCATCAGCATTGTCGTAACTCCCGACGTTTTCATTCCATCGATAACCGCGCGCTGAATAGGAGCCGCGCCCCTGTACTTCGGCAAAAGAGAGCCGTGAACATTTATGCATGCATATTTCGGAATATCGAGAATTCTTTTGGGCAGAATCTTTCCGTATGCCGCGACAACAATAAAGTCAGGGTTATAAGATTTTAATTTATCATACGCCTCGTCGCTTTTCAGCGTAACAGGCTGGAAAACTTCAACGCCGTTTTTTTCTGCGGTAACCTTAACCGGAGAAGGCGTAAGAATCATTTTTCTGCCCTGTGCTTTGTCCGGCTGAGTAACGGCAAGACATACGTCATATCCGTCTTTAATCAATCTCTCAAGACACGGAACCGCAAAATCGGGCGTACCCATATATATAATTTTCATATAAAATCATCTTCTTTATATAAATTAATTATTCCCCGTCTTCGTCTAACATTACTTCCTCGCCTCGTGCAAGTTTATCCGTGAATAAAATGCCGTCGAGATGGTCAATTTCGTGGCAGAAACATCTTGCCTTAAGGTCTTCGCCGGTATATTCATGCCATTCTCCGTGCCTGTCCTGCGCTTTAACCTTAACTTTAGAGGGTCTTAATGTTATTCCGCTTTTTCCCGGAAGAGAAAGGCATCCCTCGGTCTCCTTCTGTCTGCCGGATGATTTGATTATTTCGGGATTTATAAGTTCAAGAAATCCGTCTCCGCAGTCTATTACGACAGCTCGTCTTAAAACTCCGACCTGAACGGCGGCAAGACCGACTCCGTCGGCTTTGTACATTGTCTCTTTCATATCGTCAAGCAAAGTAAAAAGTCTGTCGTTAAACTCTGTTACGGGTCTGCTTGTTTTTCTGAGGATAGGATCCTCTTCCGTTTTTATAATTCTCAGTGCCATATATATCTCCCTTTCAGAACGTGCTCTCGGGATTCATATCCGCGCTTACACTAACGCGCGAAAATCTGCTGATTTTTGAAAAATCCCTGAGACAGAGTGAAATCATATTTCTGAATTTTTTTGTATTTTTACATTTTATTATAATACGTTCCCTGTATTTATTATTGATTTTGGCAAGTTTAGGTTCAACGGGTCCCAAAATTATAAGTTTCAAATCAGAATACTCTCCCCTGACACTTTTCTTTATTAAATCAAGGAATTGAGCCGACGCAAGATGAGAATAATTCTCACCGGACGAAGTAAAACTTATAACACAGATATCGCAGAACGGCGGATAAATCAGTCCCCGCCTTATTGCAATCTCATCATTATAGAAACTCTCATAATCCTGCCGGGAAGCAAATCTTATTACGGGGTTATCTGGAATAACAGTCTGAATAATCGCTCTGCCGAGTTTATCGCCTCTGCCCGAACGTCCTACAACCTGAGTAAGCAAATCAAACGCTTTTTCCATACTTCTGAAATCGTCGTTATACAACTGCTGATCCACGGAAATAACGCCTACAAGCGTTACATTGGGAAAGTTAAGTCCCTTTGCAACCATTTGAGTGCCTACCATTATGTCATATTTTCCGTCGGCAAATTCTCCGAATTTTTTTTCATGAGAATTCTTATATGTCATCGTATCGGCATCTATTCTGAGTATCCGTGCCTCGGGGAAAAGGGAACTGAGTTCCTGTTCAACCTTCTGCGTGCCGAACCCCGAATACCTAACGGTTTCGCTTCCGCACTTGGAGCAAACCGTCCGCATGGGTTCGCTGTAACCGCAGTAGTGGCACATAAGCCGATTGTTTGCTATATGATAGGTAAGCGAAATACTGCAATTGGGGCATGTTACTACGCTTTTGCACTCCTTGCATGCAACAAAAGTATTATATCCTCTGCGGTTTATCAATAAAATCGTCTGCTGTTTGTTTTCCAGATTGTATTTTATTTCTTCACAAAGTAAAGAACTCAGCGACATCATACCCGACTGCTGACGTCTGTCTGACATATCAACAACTTTAACCTCAGGCAGTACGGAATTTGAATATCTGTTTTTAAGTTCGATTAATTCGTATTTACCGCTTTTTGCAAGAGCAAAGCTTTCTACGGAAGGCGTCGCACTGGCAAGAATCAAAAAAGCGTGCGAATCTGCACATCTGAATTTAGCCGCCTCTCTTGCGTGGTATCTCGGCGTTCTCTCTGATTTATAGGAACTCTCCTGCTCCTCGTCAATAACAATCAACGCTAAATTCTCGACAGGAGCAAAAACAGCGCTTCGGGTTCCGACGACAATATGCGCCCTGCCTCGTTTAATTCTTTTAAATTCGTCAAGTCTTTCGCCGACCGACAGTCCGCTGTGCATAACGGCAACTTCCTCGCCGTAGCGTGAGTAAAACTGTGATAAAAGCTGAGGCGTCAGCGAAATTTCAGGAACTGTAACTATAACGCTTTTTCCCGTTTTGTAAACGGAATCGATAAGTTTCATATAAACTTTTGTTTTTCCGCTTCCTGTTACGCCGTATAACAAAGAAGTATGAAATTCTCCGGAATCAAGTCTTTTTTTCAGAATATCGTAAGCGTTTTTCTGCTCATTTGATAAAACAATCTCAGTTTTATCCGTTATGTATGCGCTGTCTTTCAGCGGATTTCTGTAAACCTCGGTTTCAAACGAATCAAGAATGCCTTTTTTTGTTAAATTTTCAATAACCGCGCCGCTCGCGTCGGTAAAATAAGTTATTTCTTTTACTGCTGCGCTTCCGATATCCTCCAGCAGAGAAATAACCGATTTTTGTTTTGCCGTTAATTTATATTCTATCTCCCCATTCAGAAAGGCATCTGATATTTTTACGGTTTTCATTACCGCATCCGACGCATTTCTCAATGTCTGAACGTTTTTCTGAACATATCCTTTTGAAATCAGCCCCTCAAGAACAGGACTGTCGTTTTGTATTCCGAGATTTTTTTCGACAGACTCATATTTAACCGAACCCTTTTTATTTTTTAAAAAAGCGCAGATTCGGCTTTCCTCATCCGTCATCTCGTCTTCATCTGCTTTAAAACCCTTTCTTGTAAGAGAATACGTATCATGCGCTTTAAATCCCAGTCCGAAAGGAACCATTGCCTTCGCAGAATCATAAAAAGTACAGAATGTTCTGTCGGATATAAATTTCGCAAGTCTCAGCAAATCATCGCCGAGAACAGGAATGTCGTCAAGAACACGTTCTATCGGTTTTAATTTTTTAACAGAGAAATCTTCATCCGTATCATCAGATATTTCAAAGATAAATCCCTGTCTTTTTTTGCTTCCGGCTCCGAAACCCACTAAAACCCTACACCCGGTCTTCGCTTTTTGAATCAAAGAATCGGGTATAAGGTAACTGAATAGCATATCAAAGCTGTACGCTGTGTTTTCTACAGCGACCTTTGCAATGTATCCGGAATGCGCCAAAGGGATATCAGTCCTCGTTACATTCTTCTTTTGAACGGTCGATTATTTTGCATTTACCGCTCTTTATTTCCTCCACTGCAAGACTTACGGTTTTCTCAAGAATTATTTCTTTATTGGCAATGGCCTTGTCCGTAATCTGTCTTGCACGTTTTGCAGTGGCGGTAACAAGAGCGTAACGGCTCATATCGTCATCCATAAGTTCAGTTAAATCTACATCAAGCATTCTTTTATCTCCTTTATGTCAAATCCAATTTTTCAAGGATTTTGTTATGTACGTTTTTAACTGTTTCATCGAGAATATCATTCTCGACAACTATATCGTATTCAAATCGTTTTTCGACTTCGGTTTTAGCAATCTTAAGACGCTTCTTAATCTCATCTTCATTCTCGGAACATCTGTCCCTGAGACGCTGTTCAAGAATTTCAAATGACGGCGGCATAATAAATATTGAAAGACAGTCGGGAAAAATTTTTCTGACATTTTCCGCACCCTGAACTTCAATTACAAGAACAACTATTTTACCGTTGTTTATGCGTTTTTTCACATCGCTTTTTAACGTTCCGTAATAGCTGGAACCGTATTTTGTATATTCGATAAACTCACCGTCTTTAATCATCTTTTCAAACTCGCCGACGTTAACATAGTAATAATTTACGCCGTCCTTCTCCCCGGGTCTCGGCGCTCTCGTTGTTGCCGAAACGGAAAGAGAAAATCTTTCGTCCTTGAGCAGAAGACTGTTTACAATTGTATCCTTACCCGCGCCCGAAGGACCGGATATTACAATAAGACGTCCGTTGCAAAAACAGCAGTTATTATCATCACTCATCGTCTGTTACCTCGTCGCAAAATGAATTATCGTCACTATTGAATCTTTCGTATATGCGTTTAAGCGGAAGGTACGAAAGAATTATGTGGTCTGAATCGGAAAGAATAACGCTTTTTGTCTTTCTGCCGCACGTTGCGTCTATAAGAGTACCGTTATCTTTAGCGAGCTGTATCATTCTTCTTATAGGAGCGGAATCCGGAGCGGTAACCGAAATAACTCTGGAAGCGTTGACCATATTTCCGAATCCGATATTTACTAATTTCATAACCTGTCCGCCGTTATTCGATATTCTGAATCTGTTCTCTGATTTTTTCAACTTCGGCTTTTATATCTATAACAATTCTGGCAATCTCAATATCGGAAGCCTTGGAACCGATTGTGTTTGCCTCTCTGTTTATTTCCTGAACAAGGAAATCCATTTTTCTGCCGATAGGTTCCTGTGAATCCATAAATATTCGAAGCTGGTCAATGTGACTTCTGAGTCTGACAGTTTCCTCTGCAACTGCAATCTTGTCCGCAAAAACGGCAACTTCCGTAAGAAGTCTCGATTCATCGACTGTGTTATCACCGAGAAGCTGGCGGACTCGCTCAAGAAGTTTATCATTATATTCTTTAACGGTCTGCGGTGAGCGCTCCTCGATTCTTTCAACAAACGAAATAATCAAGTCGGCTCTTGAAAGGATATCCGCACGGAGCTTCTCACCCTCTGCCTCGCGCATTTTAACGAAATTAACAACAGCTTTGTCAAAAACGTTCTTAACGCACGACCAGATTTTATCTTCGTCCGCAGGCGATTTTCTTACTGAAAAAATATCGCTGCGCATTGCAAGATCCGAAACTTTAAAGTCATTTTCAAGCGAAAATTTTTCACTCAGTTCTTTTACCGCATTGACATAACCGAGTGCAAGAGATTCATTAACCTGAACAATAACGTCATCAGTCTGCAATGAATCTATCTGAACCGAACATTCGACTTTTCCGCGGGAAATAACGGACTGAACATATGATTTCAATTTTTCTTCAAGAAAAGAATATCCCTTATAAACTCTCGGCGAGAATTCAAGATATCTGCTGTTTACGCTTTTCAATTCGACGGTAATACTCATTCCGTCAACGGTCTCCTGGCTTCTGCCGTAGCCGGTCATGCTTTTTATCATATAATGGACCTCAAAATGTATAGAATAATAAATAATTATATATTATCTTTGATATTTTGTCAACAATTATCGACGCCGGTTGTTATTTTGGTTAGCTTTTGCCGCTTTCTGTGCAAGTCTTTTAAGAGAAGCTACCTCTTCTTTTTCAAGTTCGCGCCATTTTCCTGGCTGTAACATGCCGAGTTTTACCGTACCGAACGACGTTCTTTTAAGCCGTATAACTGTAAGTCCCGATTCCTCGCACATCTTTCTTATCTGACGGTTTCTGCCCTCGCGCAGAACAATCTGCATAACGGTTCTGTCCGGCTCCGTTAAAAGAACTTTAATATCGGCGGGAAGCGTCTTTCTGCCGTCTATCATTATTCCGCTTGCAAGTGCGGTCAACTGATTCTCGTTGACTTTTTCCCTGACGGTGACTCTGTATGTCTTTGATACATGCATGGACGGATGCATCATCATATTAGCAAATTCGCCGTCGTTTGTAAACAAAAGCAACCCTTCGGAATCTCTGTCGAGACGTCCTACGGGAAATACTCTGATGCCAACGTCCTCAACAAGCTGAGCGACGCATTTTCTTCCCATTTCGTCATTCATCGTAGTAACAAATCCTCTGGGCTTATGAAGCATTATGTAAGTGTTTTTTTCTTTTCCGGAAAGAAACGGCTCACCGTCAATTAATATTCTGTCCCTGTCGGGATCTGCCTTGTCGCCGACCTTCGCACGCACGCCGTTTACCGTCACTCTACCCGACGCGATAATCTCCTCCGACTTTCTTCTGGAAGCGATACCGTTTTCGGCAAGTATTTTTTGAAGTCTGATTTTTTCAGCCATTTTTTTACCTCGATAGTTTATTGAATTTATCCTTTAAATACTCTATAAATCCGCTTTTTTGCGTTTCCTTGTTTCCCTTTATAATTCTTTTTATGTTTGCCGGGGTCTGAGAAATAAGATTCGACGAATATATAATACGGTTTTTATAAATCAATTGTGCCATTCCGCAAACAACGGTTTCATCTACCGGCGCATAAAGGAATTTCTGAGCGATAATCCGCACGGATACATCTTGAGAAATATCCCTAAAAGTTTTTATTTCCGGAATCTGTGCCAAAGCGCTTATACTTTTTACATCCGACCCGGTTACTTTTATATTGATTTCCGCCTTTTGAGAATTTAAAGTATATACGGACTCGAATGCGTTTTCTATAAGCGTTTTATGATCATTCCAGTCATCGGGAGCATTAAGAGTAACAACAATAAGTGAAAGTGAGTCCCGATGAGTTGCGGAAACAAGACACCGCCCGCTTTTCTTTGTAAAACCTGTTTTAACTCCGCAGCATCCCTCGATACTTTTTAAAAGCCTGTTGTGATTTGTAAGATAGTACTTAATTCCCTGTTTCGTCTCAACGGTATGTGTAACAGATGAAAAAACTTCTTTAAGAAAATCATTTTCCAGTGCGTATGAAGCAAGCAAAGCCATATCATAAGCGCTCGAATAATGCTCCGGTGCGTCAAGCCCCGAAGGCGTTACAAAATGAGTGTCGTTCATTCCGATTTCACGCGCTTTTTCATTCATCAATTGAGCAAAGGCGTCAATACTTCCCGATACGGCTCTCGCGCCTGCGTTTGCCGCGTCATTTCCGCTCGGTAGAAGCATACAGTATATAAGATCGCCCGAACTGACGGTATCGCCGGGCTTTAAGCCCGATGCAGAACCTTCTGTCTGCGAATCAGACTCGGTAATCGTAATCTCATTATCAAAACCGAGATTTTCACACACAATAAGTGCCGTCATAATTTTAGTAGTGCTTGCCATAGGCATATGTTCATGACAGTTTTTTTCATAAACTGTCTCGCGCGTCAACGGCGAATATGCAACGGCGCTTTTTGCAGACAGAACGACTTCTCCGTCACCGACGGCAAACACAGGCACCGATAAAAAAACAATAACTGTACTTAAAATAAACGATAATACAACTTTTTTAAACATACCAACCACCGCCTACATAAAATCTATGTAAGCGGCTGGATTAAAATACTATTTATTTAATTATTCGGTAACAATTACGGGCTCTGTTTTTTCGTCGTCCGATTTTTTGTTTTTATTCATAAGATTAGTAACCTTATCAAACATCTCGGGTACAAGGTTAACTGCTCTCTCTGCCGCGTTATCCGCCGCAGTAATATGCTTGAGGCTTACCTCGCCCTTGTTAATAACAAGAAAAGCAACGGGATTGATTGTAACACCGGCTCCGCCTGCACCGCCGAAAAGTTCGACATTGTTCTTTGAGGGAAAATCGGAACCGCCGGAAGCAAATCCATATGTAACCTTTGAAACCGGAATAATGGTAACATCGTCGTCAACCTTTATCGGCTCGCCTATTATCGTGCTGACATCAACAAGGTCTCTGACCTTTTCAATTGTCGAAGCAAGTATTTTTTCCGCAGATTGATCTTTCATAAATCAAACACCACTCTCTGAAATATTTTTATTATTTGTATTATCAACGGTTTTCTTCTTTTTAATACCTTTAATAAATTTAATAAGAACATTAAACAGAAGATCGAAAACCAGAAGTATAACCGAATTAATGAGTTTTCTCGGTATAACCGCCATGTCGATTTCCAGCTGACAGTCACCTTTATCCGCAAGAAAATCAGGAGAAATATTTATATCATATTTTTTTACATTGCATCTTGAAATAATATCTCCCGCGAGCGGAAAAATAACGGAACTGTATTTTCCGTATGTTATTGCAGTCTCGGCAGCGTCGCCCCTGGCAACGGTTGCATCGAGAATAAAAAGATTTAAAACAAAACAATGCGTAATTCGTCTTGAAACCTTATCAAGCGCAGTTATTAAGGAGGACAAAATACTGATAATACCGTCGAGTCCTTCGTTATTGTAAAACGTTAAAAGAATATTATCTTTTTTCTTTTTAGGAGGTTCCTCTTTCTTTTCCTCCTCTGTTTCTTCCTTTTTACCGCCGTCTTTTTTCTTCTTTTCTTTTTTTGGTTTCTTTTCGGGTCTCGGGTAAAGAGGAATCTTTATGAAAAGCCACTGGGCATAGCTTTCTATTTTTTTATCATAGTTGAGATAAACTCTGAAACGTATGCTCAGAACGGCAATAAAAAACAATATTATGCCCAATATTATATATAGTGCAATCATAAATTAGCCTCCTTTCGTTAACAGTAAATTTATTATATAAGAGACATCTGTCCCTCTAATTCATCGGATTTATTTTCATTCGGCTCTTCAATATTGCTCTCGGGAATTTTCGGCAGTTCGTCAAGAGATTCGATTCCGAAGCACCTGAGAAAATTCGTCGTAGTACAGTATAACAAAGGTCTGCCCGGTAAGTCAAGTCTTCCGTGCTCTTCTATAAGATTTCTTTGGCATAATGTCGAAATAACGCCCGAACAGTCGACGCCTCTGATCTGCTCGACAAACGATTTTGTAACGGGCTGATTATATGCAATTATTGCAAGAACCTCGAAAGCGGCGTTAGACAGCGGAGAATTGCTTTTAAGCGCCAAAACGCTTCTGACCTGCTCTATGTATGCGCTTTTTGAGCACATCTGATATTTGCCTCCGAGATTTAAAATAGTAATTCCGTGTAAGGCGGATGAGTATTCTTTTCTCAGTCTTTCAAATGAATCCGTGAGTTCATCCGAACTGACAAGCAGAGTTTTTGAAAGTTTTTCAACTTCAAGCGGTTCTCCCGAAGCGAACAGAACCGCCTCCAGCACCGCATCAATATTAGTATTATCCATTGTCGGTTTTCTCCGTATAATCGAAATTAAGACTTGCCTGCGTTTCGTCTCCGTCTCCGGTAAGATATATTTTTCCGTTCTTAGCCATTTCAAGAAGCGCCAAAAACGCGGCGACGAGATCCGAACGGCTTTTTGATGTTTCAAAAATAGATTTAACCTTTATTTTTCCCGTCTTTGAAAGAACGGAATAAATCGAACTGATTTTATCAGACACGGACACAACAGCTTTTTGAACTATTACTTTAAAAGAATCCATAGGCGGAGGCAGTTTTCTCAAATGTCTGCCCGCCGCATTTATATATGCATTCATCAGTTCCAAAACGTCATGAAAACGTCTGTACGTCATATCAGCCTTTATTTTTTCAGGCTCTTTCACTGTCGTATTAAATCCGTCGGTCATTTCCGACAGTTCTTTAGCAGCTCTCTGACAATCCCTGTATTCTATAAGTTCGCCCGACAGCTCTTTTTTAAGGGTCTGAGCTTCCTCATATCTCGGCAGCAGCGAAACAGTTTTGATATAAACAAGCCTGGCCGCCATCTCAAGAAATTCACTCGCAATATCAAGATTATCCTCCTGCATCTTTTTAACATAATCAAGATACTGCTCCACAAGTTCAAAAATCGGAATGTCATTAATATTAAGTTTATGCTTCGAAATCAAGTGAAGCAGAAGGTCCATAGGTCCCTCGAACACTTGTGTTTTATAAGAAATCTGTTCCATACTTTTTATCCGTTATATATTATATACCGGCTATTGCAAACGCAATTTTCATAAACAAGGAAGATACTGCACTGTTGATGAAATTAAGCGGAACCGAAAGAACGCCGGTGAAAAGAAGCGCAAATATTACAATAACAATGTATCTTTCATACTGAAGCATTTTGAAATAATATTTCTGAGGAATAATAACGGCAAGAATTCTCGAACCGTCAAGGGGAGGAACAGGAAGAAGGTTAAACACGGCAAGTGAAACATTTACCTGGGCAGCATAGAAAAAGAATATATACAGTAAGTTAAAAAATGAAGCCGACGGAGCAAACCTTGCAAACAAAGCGCCGACAATATAGGATAAAAACGCCATAATAAGGTTAGACACGGGACCTGCCAAAGCCGTCAGCGCAAAACCTGAACGGGGATTTTTAAATTTGGAAATATTAACGGGAACCGGTTTTGCATATCCGAAACCGAAAACAAAAATCATTATAGCGCCGATAGGGTCAATGTGAGCAAACGGACTGAGCGTCAGTCTGCCCTGCAAGCGAGGTGTATCGTCTCCGAGTTTTGTCGCGACAAATGCATGTGCAAATTCATGTACGGGCAAAAGACAGAATACAACAAACAGCAATGAAGCGAGTTCGACAAGAAACGTAACAGCGTCAAATTCACCGCCGCTTATCAGAGTTTTAACTGTACTGAATAACATTGAATAACCTCCGTTTAGTTATAACCGACTATAAACCTGTCCGTCGAAAAGAAATCTTTTTCAATATCTACGGATGAAAAACCTTTAATCATATTTTTAATTAACGGCGGCTGCAATTCTCCGGATTCGAAAACAAACATTCCGCCTTCGTTAATATACGGCAGCCATTTACTTACTAAAATTCTGTAAAAATCAAGACCATCCGCTCCGCCGTCGAGAGCCGAAACAGGTTCTTTTAAAACCTCCGGCTGTAAAGATGCAATTTCATCGGATTCAATATAAGGCGGATTAGATAAAATAACGTCCGGACGCGGTAAAATATCGCTGTTATAACCTCGTTTTATATCATACTTTAATATTTTAACATTTTTTACGCCGTTGAGCAACACATTTTTTTCGGCATAAGAAAGAGCATAGGGGGAAATATCAAGCAAATATACTTCGCATTCGGGATTATTGACCGCTGCCGAAATACCTATACACCCGGAACCGGTACATAAATCAAATATAATTCTTTTCCCCTTATCTTTCAAATAATCATTTGCTTTATAAACAATGAATTCCGTCTCCATACGCGGAATCAAAACACCCTCTCCGAGCTTAAAGGGAAGAGAACAAAACGTCCATTCTCCGATTATATACTGTAAAGGCTCGTTATGTAACCGACGTTGAGCAAATTCACGGGCTTTTTTTACGTCAGAATCCGCACACTCCTCGTTTTGCTGAAAAATCAGGTCATTTTTTTTTATACCGAGACAAAATGCAGTGATTTCCCGAGCTTCAAACGAAGCATTTTCAATGCCGCGGCTGTCAAGTATTTTTGTTACATTGTAAAGTAATTCTCTTACCGTCATTTTAAAGTATCGTCATTCGGATTATCTGTAATTACAGCCTTAACAGAAGCAATTCCGACTTCAATCATATCGTCAGTAGGTTCTTTTGTTGAAATTCTCTGCATCCAAAGACCGGGTGCCGATATTATTTTTGTAAAGACGTTATCTTTACGTCCTGCTAGTTTTATGCATTCATAGCCGATGCCGACGACAAGAGGAAGAACAAGAAGTTTAATAAGCACCCACAGTATACTGTTGTCAAGAATAACTGTCGCATTCAATGCATGAAGCACCGACGAGAGCACAGACGAGACTATAATACTGATAATAAGTACGAGGAAAATAAAACTTGTTCCGCATCTCGGGTGAAAACGTTTCATTTTTCTTACATTTTCGACCGTAAGTTCAAGACCGTGTTCATAGCAGAAAATTGTTTTATGCTCAGCGCCGTGATACATGAATACGCGTTTTATATCCTTATTAAACGATACGACGAACATATATAACACAAATATAATTATCCTTATAAGTCCCTCGAAAAGCGGGTGAAGATTATGATTTTCAAGCCAGCCGGCAGAAACATATTTATCAAACAAATCAACACCTTTTGCGGGAAGATACATAAATAACAGTATCGCAATCGCAAATCCGAGAATCATCGATATTACGGAAATAACGTTCATCATTTTAGGTCCCATTTTATCGTTGAGCCACTTGTCGAGCTTAGACATGTTTTCCGTGTTTTCCTCAGCCTCAAGCTGACCGGACAGTTCTGCGGATTCCATGAGGCATTTATAGCCGAGAATCATTGATTCTACGAAATTGACAACGCCTCTTATAAGCGGAAGTCTCAAAATCTTATATTTATCTCCCGCCTTTTTGAAATCTTTCATTTCGGTATAAATAGTTCCGTCGGCTTTTCTGACGGATAATGCGGCACCTTTGGGTCCGTTCATCATTATTCCCTCAATCAGAGCCTGACCTCCGACGGAGGTTTTTCTGATTGACGGTTCTTTTGTTTTACTCATACGCTTTTCCTTTCATCTGCATTCTGTCTGTCCGATTTCAAGTTTAGTACTCCGTACCGCCCAAAACTTTACAAGCATTGCCTCGTCTGACAGCGATTAACTGCGGCTTCAAACTTGACAGGCGGCAGCCTGCCTGCATTTTTATCCTTGTTAAACAAGTCATACTTGCAAACAGAAGTATACTTTTAGGCGTTACCGGGTATTAGCGGAAACGTCATTGTAACACGAGTACCGACGTTTTCCGTGCTTGTAATTTCGAGCGTTCCGTTATGCATTTTTATAATTTCGTCAACGACGGCGAGACCGATTCCCGACCCTCTGACCGAAACATTTGCTTTATAAAATTTTTCTTTAACATGGGCAAGATCATTTTTAGATATCCCGCATCCGGTATCAGCAATATCAATGACAATATTGTTATCGGTTGTTTTATGTGCGCAGACGGATACCTTACCGCCCTGTTTGTTATATTTAAACGCGTTGTCAAGCACGTTTACAAAAACCTGCTTTATTCTGCCTGCATCAGCCGACATGGGAGCCGTATAATCCGGTGACGAATAACTTAACTCTATTCCGTCGCGTTTTGCTCTGTCCATGAATACAAAAACAGCTTCGTCAAGTTCGGCAAGCACGTCTATCGGCTCAAAACGAAGAGACAGGCGTCCGCTCTGCATTTTTGAAAAATCAAGCAGTTCCTCAACCAGACCATAAAGCCGATCGGTTTCACTGACAATAACACCGAGGGCTTTCTCCGTTATTTCTTTATCCTCAGTGCCCATACTCATAAGCGTTTCACCCCATCCCTTAATTGCGGTCAAAGGAGTTCTCAGTTCATGAGATACGGTAGATATAAAGTCATTTTTTATCTTGTCCGTCCTTGCTATTTCGTCGGACATATAGTTAAACGTCTCGCAAAGTTCGCCAATTTCGTCATCCTTATTATAATCGTCGATTTTTGCATTAAAATCACCCGAGGCAAGCCTTTTTGCGGATTCGTTAATTTTTTTTACGGGATTTACAATTGATTTTATAAAATACAATCCCGAAATGCTCACGAAAAACAGAGCAATAATACATGCAATAGATATCAGCACGGTATAAATAACATGCTGACGGTCAAGTCTCCGCAATGAAATTATAAATCGTACCGCTCCGCCGATATCATTGCCGTTTGAGGGGAGAATAAATGTTTTTGCAAGCACTTTTTCACCCGTAGAATACCTGCCTATCCATGTTCCTTCTTTTTCATCTGAACGTTTTGCAGAATCAAAATCAGGCATTTCGGTCTGTTCAACGGGAAATCCCGTGGATGAAACCACCGCAGAACCTTTAGAATTGATTACCCAAACCTCCATAAGATTTGAATATGCGAAATTTTCAACAAAATCACGCGCGCCGTTCTCGAAAACATTGTCCGTCGAACCCGTATATGCGCTGAAAAAATTCTGCATAGACGATACGGATACTCTTGAATCTATTGAACTTTCCGCAATTTTATAATAGTACTGTTTTAAAGCGTAGGAACACAAAACGTTGAAAATAATGAGAACCAGCACAATAATTCCGAATGTGTTGACAATCCATCGCCGTGTTATTCCGCTGCCGTGGCTTTTCATTTCAACACCTCTTGAAAGAAAGTAAAATAATCGTTCACGGAATCCACTTATATCCGAGTCCCCATATAGTCGTAAGATGTCTCGGCTTTGACGGTTCTTCCTCTATTTTCATTCTTAGCCTTCTGATATTAACATCAACGACCTTTTCGTCGCCGAAATACGACGCGCCCCACACATATTTTAAAATATCATTTCTGGTAAGCGCGACATTAGGATTGCTCAGAAAATATTCCATTATCTGAAATTCAACCTGAGTAAGGTCAATTAAAACCCCGTTTTTTGTAAGCGTACGGCTTCTGAGATTCAGTAAAAACTCTCCGCCCTCAACAATATCACTCGCCGACGAAGAAACATGAACATCCTTGTTAACAGTAACCCTTCTGTAAATCGCGTCGATTCGAGCCATGAGTTCGGACGGAGAAAAAGGTTTCGTTATGTAATCGTCCGCACCAAAAAGAAGCCCTGTCACTTTATCCATTTCCTGAGTTTTTGCCGTAAGCATTACAATGCCAAGAGTATTGCTTTTTGCCCTCAACTGTTTGCAGACTTCGAGTCCGTCAACAAAAGGCATCATTATATCGAGAAGCGCAACGTCAAAATCACCGTCAAATCTGTCATAAAGTTCAAGAGCCTGTTTTCCGTTTTCAGCCTCGACCACGTCATAACCGCTTCTTTTTAAATTAATGACAATAAAATCTCTTATTGAATTTTCATCTTCGGCCACGAGAATTCTTTTCATGTATATTTCACCTTTTAAAAATCATCGGCAATCTGTAAAGCCGATTTAATTGTTTCAAGATTAATATTGTACTGTCCGCTTTCATCAAATATAGAGCAGAAATACGAATATACAGTACCGGATTTCAGATAAATACCGTCGCTGTAACCCGCCGCATCCGAAATCAAAACGGCATTTATTGAAAAAAGCTTAGTTTTAACTCCGTTTGAACCTATAATGTAAAACAGTGCGCTGTGCGTGTCTGTATCAAAAACGGCGGAAACCGAATTTATTATGCTGTCAGAAAGCTGTATCGTATATCCGTCCGTGGAATTTCTGATGTATTCCTTAACCTTTTCAAACTGATTTTCACCGCCGATATATGAGTACCATGTAATAAGATTGATCTGCTGATTGAGCGATTCGTTATATCTTGACGTAACCTTACTGTCATTAAGATGCTTTGCCGTGGGAATTTCAATATATCCGTCACCGTTAATATCCGAACACGTTGCAGTAAGCGTCCTGGCAGTCGGACAGTTTCTTAATGTTAGGATATCGACGTCAACGGGCTTTACAAGTCTTTTTTCGTCAGCATCCCAGTATACTATTTCCGTAACATACGACCCCGAAGCAATTTCATCTATGTAAAGATAACATATTCCGTCCCTTACATCTGAAGCAATACCGGCAAACCCCGTATTTTCGGAGTAAAGAATTGTGTTTGCAAAAGAATAAACACTGCCGTTTTCAGCGTCCATTTTTAAAAATGTTAAATCGGAAGTGTATTTTTCTGCGGTCGAATCAAGATATGCAAGCGCAATTTCCGTGTATCCGTCCGAATCAATGTCGGCAAAATACATCTGAGTATACGGTTCCATTGCAAGAAACAGGAAACCGCCTTCCTTCGCCGAAGATGATGAATATATGGACAATCTTTTATTGCTTTTTGAATCAAGAATACTGTAACTGACGAGGATTTCGCACGTTCCGTCATTATTAAGGTCGACAAAATCAACAGATTCGACTGCACCGCCGTCACCCTTAATATCATTTATACTTATCCATTCATCATCGTTTTTATCAAGAATATTCATATAAACAGTGTTTTCATCATCTTTTAAAGAATAGAAAACGACCGCCTCGTCGTCACCGTCGGAATCATAATCATTAAGACAAAAAGCAGAGCGGTATTTTCCCGAAGCAGGCGTTTTCAGGACAATTTCACCCTTATCCATTACCGCTTTTTCAAAAGCAGTCTGAAGCAATGCGTTATCGCCGGTAAGTCCGGGTGGGGCAATCAAATTCTCCGCAGAATTAAAAGGCGAGGTGCATGATGAAAGAAACATTAATACCGAAAACATAAGAAGAGCTGTAACGGCAATAATTTTTTTCATCATGCAAACCTCCTTTATTCACTGTCATTTGAATTTGCAAATGTTATCTCAAACGACGCGTCCGGATTTTCAAAAGAATAATATTCGGAAGCGGGAACAGACGAAGCTTTAACGGTCATTTTATCTCCGTCTTTTATATTCGACGCCGAAACGGAAGCGATAACAATATTTTTTATCGAATCCGCCTGTTCGGTATCAATTCCGAATTTTGCAGTTTTCGGATTTATTGAATAACTTATTCCGTCGGCAGTACCGTCAATATTGACGCTCAACGGTATTTCTTCACTTTGCCAAACGCTTATTTTGACCTTTACTTTTTCTTCGAAATGAATATATTCATTTATCGAAACAGTGTCAACCGCACGCGAACCTTCCAAACTTACAACAGTATCAACCGTCTGTGATTTTGTAAGCGTTCCGTCGATTTCGGGAGCAACAACTACCCTGTTAACCTTGTCGATTTCCGTTTTCGGTCCGCTTAAAGTAACGCTTGTGGTAAGCGGTGTGACGTCGTGTATGACATAATCGGAAGCGACCGACTCGGATAGCTTTGATTTATCAACTTCAACATCAAATTTCTTTGATTCCAGAGTATCAAAGTACACTGTAACGGACGAAACAGACATATCGACAATCGAAACTTCATCTGAATTCGATAAAACTGCCGCCTTTATCGGCAGATTCGAAATACCGGCAGAGTCAACATCGTTTGTTTTTGCAACAGCTGAAATATCCTCCGGTTTTAATTTGGAAATAAGATATCTCGGTCCGGACACGGTAATATCGACCGTATTGTTATATGTTCCGAATATCTGATAACTGTTTTTTGAAATAACTCCGTTTTCCATGTCTATCGATATCGGAACGCTTATTGTCGTCTTTTCATCGGGGCTTGCATACATTGCAACGGCAACCCAAACAACAAAAGCGGCTATAAGAGAAACAAGAAAAACAAATTTGTTATTGTCTAAAAGTTTTTGAAACTTGCTGTCATTTGAATTTTTTGTAGCGTTTTTCATTCTTTTTTACCCCCTTTTAATCTTTTTACAGGGGATTTTTTTGATTTTGATTTATCATCCTTTTCATGCGGCAAAATCAAGTCACTGAGTTTACTTCTCAATTCGCTGTCTGTCAAGTCTCTTACAAGTTGACCGTCATATGCAATAGATATAATACCTGTTTCCTCGCTCGTGACAACGACAACGGCATCACTCATAAGACTTACTTCGAGAGCCGCTCTGTGCCTCGTTCCGACATGGTCGTAAATTTCTTTCTCGTTTCTCAGAGGGACAACGCACCTTGCGGCAACAATTCTTCCTTCATTGATTATTATTGCGCCGTCGTGAAGAGCGGCTTTAGGGAAAAATATGCTCAAAAGCATTTCGTACGTCGTCTGCGAATCAATAGGCACGCTCTGTTTCATCAAATCGCCGAGCAGTGATTTCCTCTGAAAAATAATCAAAGAACCGACTTTATCCTCACTCATCTGTCCGCACGCTCTGCAAACTGCATTTATAGCGTCAACCGTATCGTTGTCTGACTTATTGTCGGAGAAAAAGGAGAA
Source organism: Oscillospiraceae bacterium (assembly GCA_022763825.1). GTDB lineage: Bacteria > Bacillota > Clostridia > Oscillospirales > Acutalibacteraceae > CALACW01. The sequence continues at coordinate 51,755 of JALEQX010000002.1, forward strand.
ATTCTTAAGATTCTTACCCTGCCCGAGTCGTTCGAGAACCTGACGTATTTCCTTACTGAAAATAATAACAAGGATAACAAGAATATTACTTATAACATTGTCAAACAGGAATTTACTTGCACTCATCTGCAAAACGCTTACTAAAATGTACAGCAGAATTACGAGTAAAACGCCTTTTATAATCTGAATCGACTGCGATTTTCTCAGCATTATAATCATGCCGTAAAAAATAACGGCAACAAAAAGAATATCGAGAATATCCGTTATTGAATTTATACTTGTAACTGCGCCGAAAAATTTAGACCACCATGATGTAAATTCCGACGTAAAGGATAGTGCCATGGGTATTATCATCCGTCATCACCGCCTGTATTAGAATCGGTATTACCGTATTATTATAATTACAAAATATTAATCATTATATATAGTGCAAACTGCGTGCGCACTGATTCCCTCAAGTCTGCCCGTAAAACCGAGTCCCTCTTCCGTCGTAGCTTTTACGTTTACGTTCGAAATCTCCGTCTTGCACAACCGTGAAATATTGCCTGCCATTTCGGGAACGTACTTCCCGATTTTCGGTTTTTGAGCGATAACGGTGCAATCAATATTGCCGACTTTATACCCGAGCGAGCTTATAAGTTCGACAACATGCGAAAGTAAAAGCGTACTGTCAATACCTTTATAGCGTTCGTCCGTATCGGGAAAATGTTTGCCTATATCGCCGAGGGCTGACGCGCCGAGAAGAGCGTCGCACACAGCATGGATAAGAACGTCCGCGTCTGAATGTCCCAACAGACCGTATTCGTAATCAATTTTGACCCCGCCGAGAATCAATTTTCTGTTCTCTGCAAATCTGTGAACATCGTAGCCGTGTCCTATCCTTATCATTATTATCAATCCTCGAATAAATTATTTATTAAGAAGCTCGTCTGCCGCGGCAAGCTTCACTCCTATGCAGAGAAGCTCGGCACAGAGTTTCAAGTCGTCAATGCTCGGGAACGACGGCGCAATTCTGATATTTCTGTCGTCGGGATCCTTGCCGTACGGGAATGTCGCACCTACCGTTGTGAGTGTAAGTCCCGCCTCTTTGCAAAGCTTTCCTACATATGAAGCAGAGCCCTCGTCAACGTTAAGACTGATAAAATATCCGCCGTTGGGCTTGTGCCACGAAGCGATACCGAGTCCGCCGAGTTCTTCGTCGAGAATATTAAGAACCGTCTCGAATTTAGGTCTTAATATTTCGGCATGCTTCTTCATGTGAGCTTTGAGATCGTCAAGATTCTTAAATACCCTGCAATGACGAAGCTGATTCATCTTATCGTTCGAAATGATCTGATAATTCATTCTGTTAAGAATCATCTTAACATTATTATCGGAAGCGCAAACAGCGGAAATACCCGCGCCGGGGAACGTAACCTTTGAAGTCGAAGCAAACATGACGAAATGATCTTCATTGCCGTATTTTTCGGCTTCCTTTATAATATTGGGAAGATAATCGGTTTCGGCGTAAAGATCGTGTATACAGTACGCGTTATCCCATACGACTCTGAAATCCTCCGCGGCGGGCTTCATCTTTGCAAGACGGTCGCAGACCTCTTTGGAATATGTAATTCCGTCGGGATTTGAATACTTAGGCACACAGAACATACCTTTTACACAAGGGTCTTTTATAAGCTCCTCGACCTTATCCATATCGGGACCGTCCGAAAGCATTGGGACGTTTATCATTTCTATTCCGAAATACTCCGCAATACCGAAATGTCTGTCATAGCCGGGGACAACAGCTATAAATTTAACTTTATCAAGTTTGCACCACGGAGTTGAACCGATTCCCTTAGAATAACACTGCGAAATAAAATCAAACATCAGCTGTAAACTTGCAGTACCGCCGATTATAACATTCTCAGCCGGCATATCAAAAAGTTCGCCGAAAAGTTCACGGCATTCCTTAATACCTGCAAGAACACCGTAGTTACGGCAATCGAGTCCGTCGGACGCTTTATAATTATCCTTATCGATACTGTCATAGAGCATATTTGAAAGCTCCAGTTGCTGCGGAGCGGGTTTTCCGCGCGACATATCTATTTTAAGCCCTCTGTTTTTAAAATCGTCATATCTCGACTGAGCTTCATTTTTAAAAGCAATAATTTCTTCTCTCGACATTTCAGAAAGTTTTTTCATAATAATTCCTCTTACTGTTATATTATTTTAATAAAAAAATCTTATTTAATTAAAATTCCGCAGAACCTGTTGTTCTCGGGAACGGAAGCACGTCTCTGATATTTGAAATTCCCGTAAGATACATAACAAGTCTTTCAAACCCCAGTCCGAAACCCGCGTGACGGGTTCCGCCGTATTTTCTCAAATCAAGATACCACCAATAATCCTTTTCATTAAGACCGAGTTCTTTCATTCTCTCTTTGAGTACGTCGAGACGTTCCTCTCTCTGCGAACCGCCGATAATTTCGCCGATTCCCATAACAAGACAATCCATGGCGGCTACGGTTTTGCCGTCGTCATTGAGTCTCATATAAAAAGCCTTAATTTCTTTGGGATAGTCGGTAACGAAAACCGGTTTTTTAAATATCTCCTCGGTGAGGTATCTTTCATGTTCGGTCTGAAGGTCGCATCCCCAGCTTACTTTATACTCAAATTTGTCGTTATGCTTTTCTAAAAGTTTTATGGCTTCGGTGTAAGTAACTCTGCCGAAATCAGACGAAGCAACGCTTTTAAGCCTTTCAAGAAGTCCTTTATCGATAAATTTATTGAAAAATTCAAGCTCCGATTTGCAGTTTTCAAGACAGTAATTTATAACATACTTAATCATCGCCTCGGCAAGTTCCATATCGTCCTCAAGATCGGCAAAAGCGATCTCGGGTTCAATCATCCAAAATTCTGCGGCGTGACGCTGAGTATAGGATTTTTCCGCTCTGAACGTGGGTCCGAACGTATAAATCTTTCCGAATGCCTGAGCCATAATCTCGCCCTGAAGCTGACCGGAAACCGTAAGGAAAGCCTTTTTACCGAAGAAATCCTCTTTATAGTCAACGGCGCCGTTTTCATCCCTGGGAGGATTATCGATATCGAGAGTCGTTACCTTAAACATCTCGCCCGCTCCCTCGCAGTCACTGCATGAGATAAGAGGCGTATGCGCGTAAAGAAAACCGCGCTCATTAAAAAATCTATGAATAGCATAGGCCGCCGTGCTTCTGACTCTGAACGCAGCGGAAAGCGTATTCGTTCTGGGTCTTAAATGTCCTATAGTACGAAGATATTCAAGAGAGTGACTCTTTTTCTGAAGCGGATAATCCGGCGTTGACTCCCCTTCAACTTCAACAGTGTCGGCGTTAAGCTCAAACGGCTGTTTCGCAGACTGAGTAAGTATAAAATCTCCTGTTACAATAACCGCCGCTCCGACGTTCATAGAAGCGATCTTCTTAAAATCGTCAACCTTTCCGTCCTCAAAAACGACCTGAAGCCCCTCAAAGCATCCGCCGTCGTTGATCTGCATAAAGCCGACCGATTTTGAATCTCTTATGGTTCTGACCCATCCGCAGACGGTAATCTTTTTACCGGCAAAGTCATTCGGAGTTTTGTATAACTGTTTTATTTCAATTCGCTGCATAACATTTAATACCTCCGGGATAATACCCGATATAAAAATTCCATTTTTATCTTTAAAATTATACCACATCAAAAAAAACGATACAAGGTTTTTTAACCATATATTTTTTAAAAATATATTAACCTGAATATCATTTTATATTTATTTGTCAGATAACAGCAAAAAACACGGATTCGTAAAAAAATAAAAAAATTAAAAAAAAACTCTTGACATCCGATTATTCATGTGATATATTATGTAAGCACTCGGGAGTGATACCCGATAATGACGATCAGCTGGTGTAGCTCAGTTGGTAGAGCAGCTGATTTGTAATCAGCAGGTCGGGGGTTCAAGTCCGTCCACCAGCTCCAATTTAATAAAGATATGGAAGAGTTCCCGAGCGGCCAAAGGGAACAGACTGTAAATCTGTCGTCAGTGACTTCGGTGGTTCGAATCCACCCTCTTCCACCATGAAGGAATCCTTTTTTGTCGTTAGACAAAAGAGGATTTTTTTCATCATACGTCCGCACGGCAAAGCGGGACGCGTTACTCGTTATAAGCAACGAATACAGTCCGACAGACTTAATCAAAAGTATTCGTTTGACGACAGAATGCAAAGCTGTATGAAAGAAACGTCATGCAGCTGAATCACTTTCCGATAAAACAGCCTGAACGCTATTTGGAGGCAATAGAATAACATGTTCAATTATAAAAGAATCATAATAATCGGATGTCCCGGCTCGGGCAAAAGCACCTTCGGCAAAAAACTGCATATGAAAACAAAAATTGATTTATTCCATTTAGACGCGCTGTATTGGAAAAAAGACTGCACCCATATCACGAGAGAAGAATTGATTTTAAAACAAAAAGAAATATTAAAAAATAACAGCTTTATTATTGACGGAAATTATAAATCTACTCTTGAATTGAGAATCAAAGAGGCTGACGTCGTTTTTTTGTTTGACCTGCCGACGGAAGATTGCATAAAAGGCGTAAAAAACAGGAACTGCAACACCCCAGATATGCCTTGCCGACCGCCGTCAAACGATGAATTAATTGATTTTATTATTAATTTCAATACATCCGTAATGCCTGACATAAAAAGGCTATTAAAGAAATACGCAAGCAATGTAATTACATTTCATTCCCACAAGGAGGCTGATGAATATATCAATAAAATCAATACAATTTCAGTTAAAATTGACAGACCTCTCGGATCGTTCCATCCGGAGCATAGAGAAATGCGTTATCCGATAAATTACGGCTATGTTGAGGGCGTTTTCGCACCCGACGGCGAGGAGCAGGACGCTTATGTTCTCGGCGTTGACAAACCCTTGACTGCATTTACGGGGATATTAACGGCGATAATTCACAGGATAAATGATATCGAGGACAAATGGGTGGTTATACCCGAAAATTACAACATAGACATTCCCGAAATTGAAAAGCAGGTTTATTTTCAGGAACGTTATTTTGAGCATTACATAGAATTGTTATAAATCAGTTTAGAATTCAAAATCGAACTCGATAAGGACAAAATAAGTTTTTTCGGTTTTATAGAAATTATTTTTATTGAATCAAAACAATTTATATGATAAAATATAAAAAACAAAGCTTCTCAAAAAAAAGAGACTTTAATTCGATAAAAAAACGCATTAAATTATTATAGAACAATTCACAATCCGCGCGGATTTCATCAAAAAAAACCGCAATCAAAGGAGAATGGAAATGAAGGACGGATTTATAAAAACCGCCGCCGCCGTTATAAATACGGAGGTTGCGGATGTAATTCATAATGAAAAACAGATAAAAACTGCAATCGACAAAGCCGATAAGGAAAAAATCAATATTCTCGTACTGCCTGAGCTGTGCATAACGGGCTATACGTGTTCGGATTTATTCTTTTCGGACAGATTAAAAAAATCGGCTCTTGACTCGCTTATAAATTTAAAGAAATACACAAAAGACAAATATCCCGTCGTCACGGTCGGCTTGCCGATTGTCCATACGGGCAAATTATACAATACTGCCGCCGTACTGCACGACGGAAAAATTCTCGGACTCGTTCCGAAAATTAACATACCGAACTACGGCGAATTCTATGAAAAAAGACATTTTGCATCCGGCATTTCGTTAAAAGCCGATTCAACAATCAGAATAGACGGCGAGGATATTCCGTTTACGTCTAAACAGCTTTTTACATGCGAAAAGATGCAGGAATTTACATTCGGAATTGAAATATGCGAGGATTTATGGGCTGTATCTCCCCCGTCGGAAAAGCTTGCACTGTCCGGAGCAACGATTATTGCAAATCTTTCGGCTTCGGATGAAACAATCGGCAAAGACGACTACCGCAGAACGCTTATTTCGTCAACAAGCGCGCGTCTGCTCTCGGGATATATCTACGCCTCGGCGGGCGCGGACGAATCAACGCAGGACATGGTTTACTCCGCGCACTGCATTGTCGCGGAAAACGGCGTTATTCTAAACGAAAATAAACCTTTTGAAAATAAAAAAATGACCGTCTCGGAGATAGACGTGTCAAGGCTCATTTCCGAACGTGAAAAAAACACGTCATTTTCTCCGATTGATGAAGAATGTGTAAGAGTTTATTTTAATCAGGAAATAAAAGAAACTCCCCTCACCCGTTTTTATGCAAGAAACCCGTTTGTTCCCGATTCAAAATCCGACCTCGACCGCCGCGCGGGAGCGATTCTCGACATTCAGTCTTACGGATTGAGAAAACGAATCAAACATACCCGCGCTTCATGCGTTGTATTAGGCATTTCGGGAGGACTCGATTCTACGCTCGCGCTCATTGTTGCAGTAAAAGCCATGGATCTATTAAACCGTCCTCATTCGGATATAATTGCCGTTACAATGCCGTGTTTCGGCACGACAAAGAGAACAAAAAGCAACGCCGTAAAGCTATGCGAGGAATACGGTGTTACGCTTAAGGAAGTCAATATTACAAAAGCCGTAAAACAGCATTTTAAAGACATAGAACAGGACGAAACAAAGCTTGACGTTACGTTCGAAAACTCGCAGGCACGCGAACGCACGCAGGTTATTATGGATATAGCGAACAAAAACGGCGGATTCGTAATCGGAACGGGCGATTTGTCGGAGCTTGCGCTCGGCTGGGCGACATACAACGGCGACCACATGTCAATGTACGCGGTCAATTCATCGGTTCCGAAAACTCTCGTAAGATATATCGTACGATATGAGGCGGGCAAAAGCAAAAAGGAACTTGCCGACATTCTGTACGACATACTCGACACTCCCGTTTCACCTGAACTCCTGCCTGTTGACAAGGACGGCAATATGACTCAGAAAACGGAAGACCTCGTAGGGCCCTATGAGCTTCACGACTTTTTCCTTTATCATACGCTCAGATTCGGCTCGGCGCCGTCTAAAATATTCAGACTCGCACGGTACGTTTATTCGGATACTTATGACGATAAAACAATTCTTTACTGGCTGAGAACATTTACAAGACGGTTTTTCAACCAGCAGTTCAAACGTTCGTGCATGCCCGACGGAGTAAAGGTCGGCTCTGTTACGCTGTCCCCCCGCGGAGACTGGAGAATGCCGTCCGACGCGTCGTCAAGAATATGGCTCGACGAAATCAGCGAGCTTGAAAAAGAATATTTATAAAAAGAATCCCCGAGATATAAGGTTCACAACCAAATGTCCCGGGGGTTATTCTGTTATTAATACAAGTAATTAACCGTCTTTACAGCCTTGCCGTCTTTTACATAAACTCTTGGTACGCGTCTGGCAACTCGGCACGGGAGTTCGTAATTAAACGAATGTGCGCCCTCGCTTACTTCTTCCATGGACAACTCATTATCGCCCTGTTTTCCGACAAGAACAACCTCGTCCCCGATTTCACAGTCTATATCGGTTACGTTAACCATAAACTGGTCCATGCAAACTCTGCCGACTATATCGGCAAATTTACCGTTAATCAGCACTCTGCCGATATTTGAAAGACAGCGGGGATAACCGTCTGCATATCCTACCGGAATGGTAGCGACGCGCGTAGGTTTCGTCGTCTTAAACGTTCCGCCGTATGAAATTTCCCTACCGGCTTCAAGCGTTTTTATGTGAGAAATTCTCGCTTTCCAGCTCATGACGGGTTTAATATCGAGCTTTGCGGGGTCAACCTCGTTCGACGGGTAAAGACCGTAGAGTATGATACCCATTCGGCACATGTCAAAAAATTCGGTAAAATTCATTATACCCGCACTATTGTTAAGATGCTTAACGGGAATATCAATTCCCCTTTTTTCGAGCATTGAAACAAACTTCTTATATCTGTCTCTCTGAGCTTCGGCTTTTGATAAATCTGTTTCGTCCGCAGTCGCAAAATGCGAGAACAGTCCCTCCGCCTTAATTTTCGGTAGTTTAGCAATTTCGGCGCAGATATCCGCGCTTTCCTCGGTTATCTGAAAACCTATACGGCTCATGCCCGTATCGATTGCAAAATGAAAATCCGCAGTTTTTCCCTGTTTTACGGCTTCGTCGGATAATGCTTTTGCGTCGTCAAACGAAAAAACCGGAATCCTTACATCATATTTTACAACGGTTTCATAATCCCACGGGAAAACTCTGCCCAGCACAAGAACGGGCGTCTTAATTCCCGCTTTTTTAAGTTCAACGGCCTCCTCAACGCATGCAACTCCGAAAAAATCGCACTTATCATCAAGAAATCTGCCTATCTCGACCGCACCGTGACCGTATGCGTCGGCTTTTATAACGCCTAAAAGTTTTACGCCCTCGGGAAGTTTTTCCCTTGTATTTTCATAATTATATTCAACGGCGTCGAGGTCAATTTCTGCGTATGTTCTGAGATTCATCATCCTATGACCTCGGAAAGAGGTGCTGTCTTTATACCGTTTTCTACGAACGCTTTATTGAGCGCGCGTACAAAGTCGAGAGCCTTTTCTCCGTCGCCGTGAACGCATACCGAATGAGCCTCGATATCAATATCCTCGCCCGTATACGATGTGACCTTGCCCTCTTTTATCATTCTGATAACACGATTGATAGCTTCATTTTCGTCCGTTATCATAGAGCCTTCAAGCTTTCTCGCCCTCAGCGTTCCGTCGGATTCATACGCTCTGTCGGCAAAAACCTCGCTTGCGTATTTAATCCCCTTAGACTTTGCCGCTTTAATCATCTCGGAACCGGAAAGAGCAAGCAGAATCAGCGAATCGTCATAATCCTTCACCGCGTCGACTATTGCATTTGAAAGCTCCGCGTTTTTTGCCGCCATATTATACATAGCGCCGTGAGGCTTTACATGACTCATTTTAACTCCGTTCGCCTTTGCAAACGCGCCGAGCGCGCCGAGCTGATACAGCGTGTATTCGTAAACCTGTTCGGGCGTAACGTCCATGTTGGTTCTGCCGAAATTCTCTCTGTCGGGATATCCCGGGTGCGCACCGAAAGAAACCGAATTCTCTTTGCAAAGTTCAACTGTCTTTTTCATAAGAGCGCAGTCCCCCGCATGAAATCCGCACGCAACGTTTGCGCTCGTAATAAGAGGAATTATATCCGCGTCAAATAACGCGCCCTCTCCGAGGTCGGAGTTTAAATCAATCTTATACATAAAAATCACCTTGTTATATATCAGTATTTAAGACTCGAATTCTTAACGTCCGTAATAAACATGTGTCCCGGCGCGTGAGTTATCGCAATCGGGGGCTTTGTCTGCATTATAACGTTTTGCGGTGTAACTCCGCATGCCCAAAATACAGGCGTTTCACCTTCATTAATAGTTACAGAGTCACCGTAGTCAGGCTTTGTAACATCCTTGATTCCGATTGACTCGGGATTGCCTATCTGAACGGGTGCTCCGTGTACTCTCGGCATTGCCGCGGTAACATTAACGCTCTTTACGACAAGCTCATCGGGAATCGGTCGCATGGAAACCACCATATTTCCGTGGAATTTACCCGCGGACTGCAATTTAATATTCGTATTAAACATCGGGACGTTTCTGCCCTCTTGAATATGTCTTACGGGAATATCGGCTTCCAAAAGTTCGCTTTCGAAACTGAAAGAACATCCGATAAGAAAATATACATAGTCGTCCTGCCAGTATTCGGATATGTCGGTTACTTCCTTTTCGAGAACTCCGTTTTTCCAAATTCTGTACTTCGGGAAATCCTTGCATATATCTCCGCCGTCAGCCATCGTTTTTATCTCTCTGCTTCCGACGTCGCCGACCTCTAAAACCGGGCACGGCTTAGGATTTCTCATACAGAACAGAAGGAAATCAAAAGCGTATTCTTTCGGCAGTATGCATAGATTTGCCTGCGCATAGCCGTTACACATTCCCGAGGTCTGAAAATCTATTTTACCCTCGCGGATAAGTTTTTTTACCTCCTGAGGGTGCATTAATGAATAATCCATAATTTATCTCTCCGCAAGTTTTCTGAAATATTTCTTTTCTTTTTTCGCGGCATTTTCAGCCTGTTTAATGCTTACGATATCGAACATAACTTTATCGTACGGTCTTGCCTGTGCGAGTTTCGGCAGATCGACGCTTATAACCGTCGCAATCTTCGCATATCCTCCCGTGGTCTGATGGTCAGCCATTAAAATTATAGGCATACCGCTTCTGGCTATCTGAATCGAGCCGAACGTAATACCGTCGGACGTAATATCCATTCCGTTTTTACCCCTAAGCGCAATACCGCTGAGGCGTATACCCATTCTGTCAAGGTCGGGCGTTACGGTGTAAATCTGTTTTGAAAAGAATTTTAAATCGGTATCCGTAAACATATCGTTCTGCGGACCTAAAACAACTCTGACTTTTATATGGTCGGGATAATCGCATTTTTCCGCGGTTTTAGTCATGTCAGGTACGTAAGAACATTTGCCGATTTTAATTATATCGCCGGTTTTGAGTTTTCTGCCCTCATAACCGCCTATTTTTATTTTTAAATTTGTAGACGCGCTTCCCATAACAAGAGGAACGTCAATTCCGCCGGAAACGCCCAAATAACATCTCATACCGGACTTCGCAGCGCCGATTTGAAGAAGCGAACCCGCCTCGGCTTTATACGGTCTGTTATTCTCAATCGGTTTTCCGTTAAGTTTTGGTGAAAAATATCCGCCCGAAAGACAAAATATATGAGAATCCGTAAATTTAGCCGTTATGCCGAGCATGGTCATTTCAATGACGGGAGCGGACAAATCATTTCCGCACAGCACGTTTACCGTTTTCATTGAATGAGAATCCATTGCACCCGACTGCGTAAATCCGTTTTTCATAACGCCGAAACGTCCTGCATCCTGAACGGTCGAAAGCATACCGCCGTTTATAATTTCAATCATAAGCGAGCCTCCCGGATTTCAGGTTTATACGTTCCGTCAAGAACCTGTTTTTCTATCTCGTCAAATTCTTTACGCGTTACAGAGCAGAACTTTATATAATCTCCCGCATTGTAGAGAATGGGATTCTCCTTCGATGAATCATACACAAGAACAGGCGTTTTGCCTATAAGCTGCCAGCCTCCGGGCGAAGCGATAGGGTAAATACCCGTCTGTTCTCCGCCGATACCTACAGCGCCTTTGAAAATCTCAAGTCTCGGGCTTTTAAGTCTCGGAGTTGCAAGACGTTTATCCATACCGCCGAGATATGCAAAACCGGGAAGAAATCCGAGCATATATATTAGATAAGGTTTTGATGTATGAAGTGAAATAACCTCATCGCGTGTAAGCCCCGTATGAGAGCATACATTGTCCATATCGGGAGAAAACTCACCGTCATAACATACGGGAATATCGAAAATTCTGACGAGAGAGTCACCCTTTGCGGAAATATTTTCAATAAGCCCGGAAAGCTTCTTTTTAAGATTTTTTGACGAAATAACGGTACAGTCGTACAGAACCGTCAGCGAGGCAAATGTCGGTATCGTTTCAATAACGCCTTCGATATTTGCCTGTTCGGTAAGTGAAGCCAATGCGGTAACATACCCGTTGATTTCTTTGCTTATTTCCTTTTCAAACTGAACGGTCAGTGCTGAATCTCCGTTCTGAAGAAATAAGTATTTCATTTTGAGAAAAATCCTTTCTTGAGCGTGTTGGCAAACCAAGCCTCTGTTTTATCCTCGACCGTGGGCGGATATTCGATAAGAGCCTTCATCATTGAGATAAGAGGAAGATTTATATTCTTTCCGAATCCGTCTATAAACGGTCTCGGTTCGCCGTACATGTCGAGCATACCTGCGCCCGCCGCGGCGTCCATAGCGGCAGCCTGATCATCAACCGAATGGAAAAGTTCGGGTTTGCCGAGCATAAAAGCCGTCGCAGCCATCATAGCGTCGCATCCCCAGTCGGAGCATGTGGCGGTGATTATGTTATCCGTCGCGGTATCGGTAAGAATTCCGCAGCCTGTACCCGCTTTGCATCCTCCCATTTCGGCATAGGGAATATATTTTCTGATATGCTCCCCTATCGCATTCATGCCTATCTCGTTTCCGAGGTCGCCTATGGATATATTAAAAATACCCGCGTCCTGACACTTTTTGAATAAAACATCGTACTTCGGCTCAACTTCTGTCGTATTAACGCCTACCGCGTTATGATAATATCCGTTTTCGTTTCTGCCGGGAGCCTCATTCGTAATAATAGCGCAGGGCTTGCCGTGAGAGAGGATTTCGTCCGCCTGTTTTTCCGCTTCGTCAAAATCCTTTGTAAATTCAACTACGCAAACGGTGTTGTCCGGAATATTATCAATATCTTCCGTTATCTTGAACGAAAGAACGTTGCTCATAGCCTTAATTCCTTTTTTACACTGAGAGGGAACGATCATAACGGGCTTTGCACCGAAAGCTCTCATAAGAAAACGAGCAAAAATCGTCGAAGAAACAATACCGTCCGTCTCCGCCTCATTCCAAGGAAGAAGGACAAATCCAGTTAAAATAAATACCTTTTCGCCTTTTTTTACATTTTTAATAAGTCCTCTGGCGGCGTTAATGCTGAGCGGTTCGCCGACCTTTGCCCTTGAACCCTCATAAAGTATACGACAGACTCCGTATCCTCTCGGGTCAAGATTCATGAGCGTGTCAAGGTCGTCGCCTATATTAAGAAGAGTTAATTCGTCTCTGTTCATTTCAAATTCCCCCTGTAAATTTATTAATTACTCTGCCGCGCACTGTGCTTCAAAGTCGGCAACAAGAGCGTCCTGTATTTTTTTAAGCATTTCGGGAGCTTTTCCGCCTACAGGTTTACCGTCTACGGTCTTAACGGGTATGCAGAATGATCCGGTAGAATGAACGATAACCTCGTCGGCATTCATAAGCTCGTCAAGCGTGTAATCTCTCTCCTCTACGCCGTAGCCGAGCTTTTCGGCAAACGCAAGAAGTCTGATACGCGCGGTACCGGGGAGAACCTTATCGTCAAGCGGATGGGAGATGACCTTGCCGTCCTTAAAAATCGAGCAGTTTGAATGTGCGCACTCGGTTACGATATCTCCTCTGTGGAATATAGCTTCCTTGCATCCGGCTCTGTCGGCTGCGGTAGCGGCAAGACATGAGGGAATAAGGTTAAGAGTTTTGCAGTTGCAGTAGAAGAATCTCTTGTCTTCATATGTAATAACGTCAATAGGTTTATAAGTATCCGCGACATGACTGGGCGTAAGAGTAATCCACAGATTGCCGACCATATCCTTATCATATATATGACCTCTCAATCCGCTTCCTCTGGTAACCTGCATATAAACGAACTGGTCGCCGTCGTCAACCTTCTTTACAAGGTCTCTCAAAAGTTTATCGAGTTCATCTCTCTCGATAGGCATATTTATATCAAGAAGTTTTGCGCTGTTATAGAATCTGTTAAGGTGTGCGTCCATGTCGAACACGACGTGATTATGTGCATATGTTGCGTCGTAAATTCCGTCGCCGAACCAGCATACTCTGTCAAGCATGGGAATAGACATTTTTTCGATTTCATCATATTTACCGTTGTAGTAGCCTAAGTTCTTCATTACAAAATAACCTCACATAAAAAAATAAGCAATAAGGCACCCTTGTGCGAACCCCATTGCTCCAATCGCCATTATAATACTCATTGTCAAAAAAGTAAACAACTTTTTTTATAAATTGCAAAAAAATTCATAATTTTTTATTTATTCGTAAATTTTATATCGTTTTTATTATTTTTTTCTTATAAATTTATTAAGATTGTTGTTTTATTTTAATTACACGCGTTAATATATATTCATAAATACGGGAGGTAATACACCATGGAAAAAAGAAAAAACATTATATTTACCGTCGTATCGGTTTTTCTGTGCCTTTGTCTGGCAGGGTCGAACTTAATATGGTATAAATTATATACAAGAGAAAAGCAGACTTTGCGCAATGCCGTAATACCGACCGTTTCCGGCGACTATTTTACAGCGCAGCTGAACGCAGTCAAAAATATTACAGTTTATCCCGACGAATATATCCACGATTTCAACGAGCATATTTCGGAAAAATATTATGATGAGCAGGAAATTTATTTTACAAGAAAAGAATATGAAAAAATGCTTGAGGGCAAGTATTTTCAAGACCTGTTTGAGGCAAAACAGCAAGGCGTACCGGTTATTTTCGACATACCGTTCATCTCACAGAATCCCGATTACCCGAACGGATGCGAGGCCGCAAGCGCGGTAATGCTCCTAAACTGGGCAGGCATAAACATATCGCTTCATGAATTTATCACTTCGTTTCTCCCCTGTTCAAACGTTTACGAAGAAAACGGTTACAGATACGGCCCCGACCCGTCCGTATACTATGCGGGCAATCCCGCCGACAAATCTCGCGGATGGGGCGTGTTCGAACCCGCCGTCTATACGGCTATGAATAACATAACAACAAAAGATTACGAGGAATCGGACGAGAATATCGCTTATTTTATTCGTTCGAGCAATGTTAACGGAAAAATCTCACTTTCAGAGCTATGCAAATTGAACGAACCCGCTATGATATGGGTAACACAGGATTATTCCGAAGCCTCCGACGTTTACGAGTGGTTCAGCTATGACAGAAAGAAAACGTATACATATCCCAAAAACGCGCATGTCGTCGTTCTGACCGGAAGCGACAGCGACAACTATTACATAAACGACCCGTTAAAAGGCAAGGACATAAAGGTTGCAAAACAGCAGTTATCCGATTCTTTCAACTCTATGGGAGCGCAGTATATAAGCATTTTAAAATATTATTATCAAAGTCCTTTTTAATGTTGACATTCAATTCATACTTTGTTAAAATATTCAACAGAATAATATACAGAGGTACATCAAATGTCAAAAATAATCGCTCTATTCATGTCAATAATAATGTTTTTTATCCCGAGTGCAAATTATCCCGAGGCTCAAAAGGCAGAGAATACTCCGACCGATTACTCTTTTGTTTTTGTTCACGGTCTTTCAGGCTGGGGCAGTTATGATTTGGCTTATAAAATTATGCCGTACTGGGGAATGTTCGGCGGAGATCTAATGCAGTATTTAAACGCCCGCGGATTTGACTGTTACAGCGCGTCCGTATCGGGAGCAGACAGCGCATGGGACAGAGCGTGCGAGCTTTACGCCCAGCTTACCGGCACAAAAACCGACTACGGCGCAGAACACAGCGCAAGATGCAAGCATCCGCGTTACGGCAAAGATTTTACCGGCAAGGCTCTTGTTCCCGAATTTGATTCTGAACACAAAATTAATCTCCTCGGTCATTCTTTCGGCGGAACTACTGTAAGACTGTTTGCAGAGCTTATGGCTAACGGAAGCGAAACTGAACGCGAATATACAGACTCCGCAGATATTTCTCCCCTTTTCACCGGCGGAAAAGCGGACATGATTTACTCAATAACGACTCTTGCCGCTCCGCACAACGGAACAACAGCCTATGACGCGCAGGCGGCTATCGAAGCCGACAAAAACTCCACTTTAAGAGAACGCGCTACGGTTAAAATGTTTCTTCTCGCATCATTAAAAAAGAACGACGGCAGAATTGACGAGGATACAGTAACATACGACCTTCATGTAGACGGAGCTGCCGAGCTTAACGAAAAAATTTCGACTGTTGACAGTATTTATTATTTTTCGTACGCCTGTTATGCTACAAAACAGCAGGAAGACGGAACGTATAAAGCCGAGGACGATATAATGGAATTCATTTTCGTTCCCGCGGCAAACAGAATGGGATCGCTTACAGGTGTTTCGGAAAACGGAATAATAAAGGATGAAAGCTGGCAGTTAAACGACGGAATAGTCAATACAAGATCGGCTCTCCATCCCGACAACGCACCGTATACGGATTTTGACAATAACAATATTAATCCCGGTATATGGAACGTAATGCCGCTGTATCACGGTGACCACATGTCGCTCCAGGGCGGAATGACGAAGAATAACAATGTAAGACTTTTCTATGTCGATCTTCTTAATATGATAAACTCAATTAAACAATCCGACAAAACCCAATCCGCTTTTTGCTCAATACAGCAAAAGGCGGATTAATTATTATTTAATTTTAATATTGATTATTAATATTATTTATGATATACTTATATTCGAAACGGAGGAGATAAAATGATAATTTCAAATACTGTAAAATATGCAGGCGTCAACGATCATAACATCGATTTATTCGAGGGTCAGTATGTCGTACCCAACGGAATGGCATACAACTCATATGTAATACTTGACGATAAAATCGCAGTTACCGACACAGTCGACGCTTCTTTTAAAGATGAATGGCTTAATAATATTAAAAATATACTTGACGGCAGAAAGCCGGATTATCTTATCGTTCATCACATGGAACCCGATCATTCCGGTAATATTGAAGCGTTTATGAACGAATATCCCGAGGCGGTAATCGTTTCATCAGCTAAGGCTTTTGTTATGATGAATCAGTTTTCGGCAGGGATTACAGCGACAGACGAATTGTTGTCGGAGAATCCGATAAACTCTCCCTCGGAAATCACGAGCTTACATTCATAACGGCTCCCATGGTTCACTGGCCGGAGGTTATCGTTTCTTATGATTCGCTTGATAAGATTCTTTTCTCCGCGGACGGATTCGGCAAATTCGGTTCACTCGATACAGAGGAGGACTGGGCATGCGAAGCGAGAAGATACTACTTCGGCATAGTCGGAAAATACGGTGCGCAGGTTCAGACACTTCTCAAAAAAGTCTCCGCACTCGAAATAAAAACGATATGCCCGCTTCACGGTCCCGTTTTAAACGACAATCTCGGTTATTATCTCGGGCTTTACAATACATGGTCGTCCTATGAACCCGAATCCGACGGAGTATTCATCGCCTACTGCTCCGTGTACGGAAATACAGAAAAAGCCGCTCTTGCGTTGGCAGCAAAACTTAAAGAAAAAGGATGTAAAAAAGTCGTCACATCAGACCTTGCACGTTCCGACAATGCGGAAAACGTTGAGGACGCATTCAGATATTCAAAACTCGTACTCGCTTCCCCGACATACAACGCCGACGTTTTCCCGTTTATGAAAACATTTATTGAGTCTCTGACAGAACGCGGATACAGAAACAGGACAATCGGCATTATAGAAAACGGCTCGTGGGCTCCCGTCGCGGAAAAAGTAATGAGAACAATGTTTGACAAGTCAAAAGACATTACATTTGCAGAGACTGTCGTTACAGTAAAATCCGCATTAAATTCGGAAAGCTTAAACGCAATTGAAGCTCTTGCCGAAGAATTAAAATAAAAAAAGTAAAGGTGTAAACTTAACAATGCAAGTTTACACCTTTATATTTTATTATTACAAATTATACGCTTTTCGCTTCGGCGGGTTTTATTTTTTTATCCTCGGCAACCGCTTTTTCGGGGTCGCGTTCGATAATCGGCTGCGCTCCGTCGAGTATACATTCTTTTGTTATTCTGACCTTATCAATAGAATAGTCAGACGGAATCGTATACATTATCGGGGTCAGAGCGTTTTCCATAATGGCTCTTAATCCGCGCGCACCCGTAGATTTTTCGAGAGCGAGTCTCGCAACAGCTATCAGCGCGTCATCGTCAAATTCAAGTTCGGCTCTGTCCATCATAAACAGACTCTTATACTGCTTAACAAGGGCATTTTTCGGTTCTGTCAGAATTTTTACGAGCTGTTCCTCATTAAGATTTTCGAGAGCTGTTATAACGGGCATTCTGCCTACAAGCTCGGGAATAAGTCCGTACTTAACAAGATCCTGCGGAATAACCTCGGACATAATTTTGTCCTCGTCAAGCTCGGATTTAGTCTTGATATCAGCTCCGAATCCCAGTACGGAATTACCCATTCTCTTTTCGACAATTTTTTCAATTCCGGCAAAAGCTCCGCCGAGAATAAAAAGAATATTTGTCGTATCTATCTGAATGAACTCCTGCTGGGGATGCTTTCTTCCGCCCTGCGGAGGAACGTTGGCAAGAGTACCCTCGAGAATTTTTAAAAGAGCCTGCTGAACTCCCTCGCCGCTTACGTCTCTGGTTATCGACGGGTTTTCGCTTCGTCTTGAAATCTTGTCTATTTCATCAATATAGATTATACCGTGCTCGGCTTTTTCTATATCGTAATCGGCCGCCTGTATAAGTCTTAACAGTATATTCTCAACATCCTCGCCGACATATCCCGCTTCTGTAAGCGTTGTAGCATCCGCAATAGCAAACGGAACGTCGAGAATCTGAGCAAGAGTCTGCGCAAGCATGGTTTTTCCTACGCCTGTGGGACCGAGCATAAGAACGTTGCTCTTTTTTATATCAACATCGTCGAATGAGCCGTAGTTAACGCGTTTATAATGGTTGTAAACGGCAACAGAAAGTGCGATTTTAGCCTTGTTCTGACCTATAACATATTCGTCAAGTTTAGCCTTGATTTCCATAGGTTTCGGCAGATTGCGCCTTGTTGAAGACGGACCGTTCTTTTTGTGAGGCGGAACGTACGAATCATCTTCCTCTATAATTGAACTGCATAAAGCTACACACTCGTCGCATATAAAAACATTTTTCGGACCGGCAATAAGTTTGCGCACCTTATCCTGCGATTTACCGCAGAACGAACAGCAAACCTCCCTGGTCGAAGAATCGTCGTTTCTCGGCAATGAATATTCACTCCTATCGAAATTATGAATCTCAGAAAAACGGGGCGAACGGATGTCCGCCCTTATTTTCGATTAATCAATCACGGTTTTTGATAACTCTGTCGATCAGACCGTAATCCATTGCCTCCTGAGCGGTCATATAATTGTCGCGCTCGGTATCTCTTTTAATCTCCTCAATACTTCTGCCGGTGTTCTCGGCAAGAATATTATTGATGTTTTCTCTGATTTTCAAAATCTGAGTAGCGACTATTTCAATTTCCGTCGCCTGTCCCTGGGCACCGCCCAAAGGCTGATGTATCATTATCTGACTGTTGGGGAGAGCAAATCTCTTTCCCTTAGCGCCGGATGAAAGCAGGAACGCGCCCATGCTCGCCGCCATGCCCATACAGATAGTGGAAACATCGCACTTGATATACTGCATTGTATCGTATATCGCAAAACCTGCGGAAACAGAACCGCCGGGGCTGTTGATGTAGAGACTGATGTCCTTTTCCGCATCCTGACCCTCAAGGAACAGAAGCTGAGCAACAACGAGACTTGCGGTTGCGTCATTAACCTCGTCGGAAAGAACTATTATTCTGTCGTTTAAGAGGCGGGAAAATATATCGTATGCTCTCTCTCCTCTGTTTGTCTGTTCTATAACGGTGGGTACCAATGCCATAGAATTTATCCTCCTTTTATTACTTATGTCAGTATTGACACAATCAAGAAGATATAATCACCGAACGGATATTATTCCTCGGTCTTGGCCTCTTCCTCTGCGGGCTTTGCCTCTGTCTCGGCGGCAGCCTTTTTCTTTGTCGTTCTCTTTGCGGCGGGTTTCTTAACCTTGGCAGCGGAAACGACAGCGTCGATAGCCTTGCGGTTAGCGATATCACCCTTAACGGTGTCCTCGGAAACAGCCTTCTTTATATCTTCAATCTTCATCTGATATGCATCTGCAAACTTCTGATACTCTGCGTTGAGATCGTCCTCTGTAACCTCGATGCCCTCAAGCTCTGCAATCTTTTCGAGTGCAAGCATAATCTTAACATCCTTAAGAGCTTTATCTTTATAAGAATCGCGGAATGCTTCCATGGTCATACCGGTATACTTAAGGTATGTATCAAGGTTCATACCCTGCATCTGAAGTCTGTAATTAAACTCGTTCACGGCGTCGTCGATAGCTCTCTCGACCATAGCGTCGGGAATCTCGGCTTTAACGAGGTCTGCAACCATGTCGAGAATCTTATTCTCAAACGCTCTGTCCGCGTTTTTCTGTTTATTGTCAAGAATAGACTTTTTAAGATCGTCCTTATACTCTGCGATAGTATCAAACTCGCTTACGTCCTTGGCAAAGTCATCGTCAGCCTCGGGAAGCTCTTTGTACTTAATCTCGTGAAGCTTAACTTTGAATACTGCGGGCTTGCCTGCAAGAGACTTTTCGCCGTACTCTTCGGGGAACGTAACGTTAACGTCGAACTCCTCGTCAATATTATGGCCGATTATCTGATCCTCAAATCCGGGGATGAACTGACCGCTTCCGATTTCGAGCTCATAGCCCTCTGCTTTTCCGCCGTCAAATGCAGCGCCGTCGGTGAATCCCTCAAAGTCGATAGTAACAATGTCGCCGTTCTCAACTGCTCTGTCCTCTACGGGAATGATTCTTGCATTCTCATCAAGTTTACGGTTAAGAGCCTCGTCAACCTCTTCGTCTGTTACCGCTACGGTCTCTTTCTCCGCTTTAAGTCCCTTGTACTCGCCTAACTCAACCTCAGGTTTAACGGTTACTTTGCATACAAGTTCAACACCGTCCTTGCCGATCGACTTGATATCGAAATCAAAGGGATGATCTACGGGTTCGATTCCCGATTCCTTTACAGCGTCGGAATAAACCTCGGGGAACGCTATATCAAGAGCGTCTTCATAGAATACGCCCTCTCCGTAATACTTCTCAATAAACGCCTTGGGAGCCTTGCCTTTTCTGAATCCGGGAACCTGGATCTTGCCCTTTTCGCGGTTAAATGCCTTGTCGTTCGCTTTTGCAAACGTATCCGCGTCAATTGAAAGTTCAAGAGTATATACGTTTGTGTCTGTCTTGTTCGCTGATTTTAAGCTCATATTGAAAAATCCTCCTGTCCCTGAGACCAGGGATATATTTTAACTTATGTATTATAACAGATAAAATAAAATTTTTCCACTGTTATTAAAAAAAAATTGACGTAAATACGCTTTGCTATCAGAATTTTTCTATCAATTTTGGACAAAATGAAAGAAAATCGGCTGAAATTAAACCGAATTTAATAGAATCCGATTCAAATGACGCGTACTGAGCCGTACGCTGTGCGTGAAGATGACCGAAATAACACCGTTTAATTTTGTATTCTAAAAGCACTGAGTATATTTCCTCACATTTTTCATTTACCGATATCGGCGGATAATGAAGGAATACAACAGGTTCGCCGCCGAGCTCGAGTCCCGTCTCAATACTCGTACGAAGTCTCTGCGCTTCTCTCAAAACAGTTTTTCTGTCCGTATCGTTCTCTGCGTCAAAAAACCATCCGCGCGTACCGCATACGGAAATATCGCCAACCCTGTATGCATTATTATATAGTATTTTTATCGAATCAAAATGATTATCGGCTAAATACGCATTCATCTTTTTCATCGTATTCCACCAGTAATCATGATTTCCTTTAACGATTATCTTACTGCCGTTTAAACTGTTTATAAAGTTAAAATCCGCGTAACATTCGTCGAGTTTCATTGCCCATGAAATATCTCCGGCAAGCACCACGGTATCCTTTTCGGAAACAACGGCGTTCCAGTTTTTTTTGAGTCTTTCAACATAATCGCTCCATCCGTAAAAAACGTCCATCGGTTTATCCGTTCCGAGCGACAGATGCGTGTCGCCCAATGCAAATAAAGACATATCGCCGAAGCCTCCTTTTTTGAATAATAAAAAATTTCAAGGGTACAATAAAATCAAGAGTACTCTTTAATATATATTAACGGTGATGAAAAAAATGGATAAGAAAATCAAAGAAGTTAAAAACATCAAATGCGACGCTCAGAACTGTGTTTACCACACGGGGGAATGTTCCTGCATGGCGGGAAGTATTCATGTCGGCAGTCCCGAAGCATGCTCCTGCGGTGAGACAAAATGCTCTACCTTTGAATTAAACAAAGACGCGCATTCATTCTGATTTCAAACCGAAAAAGCGGGTGGAAGTAAGCTTATCCACCCGCCGATTTTTTATATTCCGAGCATATCGAAAACGACTTTTCTCATGCTGTCTGGATCTTTTTCGCAAACAGAGTCGAATCTGACTTTCTTGTTTTTAAGTCCGGAAAGCTGTTCGGGAGCTTTAATACCCGTATATTCTTCAAGCTCGTGAACCATGTCGAATTCATTATCCGATTTAATATTTCCGCTCTTCAGCGCTTCAAGAACGCTGTGAGAGAACTTATATGGGCTTGCCGTAGATGCGATAACGACAGGGGTTTTATCTAGGGTCGAAGCAATATAATCCTCGCATACTTTTATCGCGACGGCGGTATGCGTATCGGAAAGATAGTTATACTTATTATATGTATCTCTGATGGTTTCCTCGGTCTGAACGTCGTCACAGCATCCGCAGGAATAAACGCTCTTTATTTTATTGAGAACTTCGTCGGTAACCTTGTATTTTCCCGTTTCTTTCAGTGAAGCGAAAATATCTCTTACCGCTTTGTCATCGTTATTATAAAGAGAGAAAAGAAGTCTTTCAAGGTTTGACGAAATAAGAATATCCATCGACGGAGAAATTGTTGTATAAAAATCTCTGTTCTTATCGTAGAGTCCCGTTGTAATAAAGTCGGTAAGAATGTTGTTCTTATTTGACGCGCAGATAAGGCGTGCAATCGGAAGTCCCATATTTTTAGCGTAGTTAGCTGCTAATATATTACCGAAGTTACCCGTGGGAACTACGACGTTAATTTTATCGCCAAGCTTTATTCTGCCCTGCTTTATAAGGTCGCAGTATGCTGAGAAATAATAAACTATCTGCGGAACGAGTCTGCCCCAGTTTATTGAATTTGCGGAAGAAAACACAAGGGAGTGTTCATCGAACTTCTCTTTAATTTTCTTGTCCGTAAAAATTGTTTTAACGCCTGTCTGAGCGTCATCAAAATTGCCGTTTATCGCGCAAACTCCGACATTATCGCCTGACTGCGTGCACATCTGAAGTTTCTGCATGGGGCTTACGCCGTTATTCGGATAGAAAACAAGTATTTTCGTCTTGTCAACATCGCAGAATCCCTCAAGCGCAGCTTTACCCGTGTCGCCCGAAGTAGCGACAAGAATAACAATTTCCTTATTATCAAGCGTTTTCTTTGCCGCACCGGTAAGAAGGTGCGGGAGAAGCTGTAACGCCATATCCTTAAACGCGCATGTGGGACCTTTCCACAGTTCGAGAATATTTACGTTATCATGGAGATTAACGACGGGCGCAACGTCCTCGGACGAAAATTTACCGTCAGCATACGCTTCCTCGACAAACGACGAAACCTCGTCGGGCGTAAAATCCGTAAGGTAAAGCGAAAGAATCTTTTTCGCCCTCTGCTTATAAGAATCGTTAACCATTGAATTTATGAAATCCAGGTCAACCCCGGGAATTTCGCACGGGACGAACAATCCGCCCTCTTTCGATATTCCGGATGTTATTGCCTCGGCGGACGTAACCTTTAATGAATTATCTCTGGTTGAAGTATATAACATGGTTTTACCCTCACTTTCAGTCAAATGATATTATATCAAATAGAATCGGTAAAGTAAACATCATTTTTTTTAAAATGCGTTTTTTATATGATTGATAACATTTTTATCGTCGGATTCAATCTCGACTTCTACGATATCAAATCGGCTCGGCAGATCAAATTTATATTTCGACCTGAAATATGCCGCGGTGCTTTTTATATTTTCCTCTTTTTCTGCATCGACGGCATAAGACGGAGGAAGCATTCCTCCTGCCTTTCTTGTCTTGACCTCTATAAAGCACAGACAACCGTCGCCGGTCGCTATAATGTCAATTTCGCCGGTTGAAGAAGCGTAATTTCCCGAAAGAATATAATAATCGTGATTTCTTAAATAAACGACAGCGAGATGCTCGCCGAGCGCGCCTAATCTTAAATGCTCGGGCATCATTTCTTTTCACCCGTTATTTTCTTTAGAAACGAACGTCTGTGTACGGGAGAAATGCCGAATTCCTTTATAAGTTCATAATGAAGCGCAGTCGGATATCCTTTATGCTTTGCAAATTGATACTGCGGATATTTTTCGTCAAGTTCTTTCATATAACGGTCACGGCTCACCTTTGCCAAAATTGAAGCGGCAGCTATGGAAATCGACTTTGCATCACCTTTTACTATCGTATATTCCTTAATCCCCGTGTGAGGTTCGCGGTTACCGTCGACAAGCGCTAAATCGGGTTTTACACTGAGCTGTTCGACCGCGCGTTTCATTGCAAGAAAAGCCGCGTTAAGAATGTTTATTTCATCTATTTCCGCTTCGCTTGCTGTTCCGATACCGTACGAAACAGCTTTTTCGCATATAAGGTCAAAAAGCGCGTCTCTCTTTTTTTCGGAGAGTTTTTTCGAATCGTTTATTCCTATATCTTCAAGCCCCTCGGGCAGTATGACCGCCGCCGCAAAAACGGGACCTGCGAGCGGACCTCTGCCGGCTTCGTCTATTCCGCATACGACATCAAAGCCGTTTTCATGTGCCAAATGTTCAAATTCATATGTCATTTTACAATATCCTCCGGCAGTTCAAACGTAATTCTTCCGAGCTTGCCCGCTCGGTATTCGTCAAGAATTGCAATCGCGGCGCGTTCTGTATTTACTTCCCCGCCGGAAATCAGCATACCGCGTTTTCTGCCTATCATTTCAAGTATTTCATAGGACTGCGCATCTTCAAAGCTCGTTATATTATACCTTTCGGTAAGCCTCTCGGGATAATTCTTTTTCATCATGTCAAGGAAACGGCATACGAGTATTTCCATATCAAGTATCTGATCCTTGACTCCGCCGGTAAACGCGAGCCTATCGCCGACCTCGGGGTCGTCAAATTTCGGCCACAGAACACCGGGAGTATCAAGAAGTTCTATTCCTCCGCCGATAACGAACCATTGATTATTTCTCGTAACGCCCGCTCTGTCCTCGACTTTTGCTTTTCCGCCTGCACCCATTTTGTTAACAAACGACGACTTTCCCGTGTTCGGAATTCCGATAACCATTATACGAAGAGTTTTGCCCTTCATGCCCTTATCTTCGTTCTGCTTAATTTTATCCTTCAAAACTTCTCTGACAAGAGGTCTGAACGCGTTTAATCCTCTGCCCGTACGGCAGTCGACGGCAAGGGCGGAAGAACCCTGCGAATTATAATACTTAATCCACCTTGCCGTGGCGTTTTCGTCAGCAAGATCCGCTTTGTTAAGCAGAACAATTTTAGGCTTACCCTCAGTTATCTCATCTATTTCGGGGTTTAAACTGCTTATCGGTATACGCGCGTCAAGAATCATCGTTACAGCGTCGACAAGTTTCAGCTGTTCTTTTATAAGCCGGCGCGTTTTTGCCATGTGTCCGGGAAACCACTGTATAATTTGTTTTTGCTGATCTGCCATAAATATATACCTCTCTCAAAGAAAAAGACGGAAACCGAAATTCGATTCACCGTCTTACAAACAAAATATTAAAATGTTTTTATTTATTATGCGGTCTTGCCTATTGACTTAAAACTCTCATAGATATCGAAGTTTCCGAACGGGAACAATCTGCCATAAACTCTGCCGAGAATATATCTCTCGTCTATCTGACCTATGAGATTTGAACGGCTGTCCGTCGAGGCGTTTCTGTTATCTCCCATAACGAAGACTTTGCCTTTTTCGACTGTAATCGGTCCCTCGAAATCCTCGCGTGCGTTCGTGGGGCAGTTCGTGTACGGCTCGTCAAGAGCGTTTCCGTCAACGTAAACGATTCCCGCGTCGAAATCGATATCAACAGTCTGACCCTCTGTCGCAATGACACGTTTTACGATAGGTTTATGCAGTGCGTTGGGCTGAACGACAATTACGACATCGCCGTAATCATAATGCGTGCTGCCCGCAGAAACCATAAGCCAGTCGCCGTGCTGTAAGGTCGGAACCATGGAAGTGCCGTCTACTCCGACCAGTCTGAACACGCACGAAAACAGAATTATAATCGTGATAATCGAAGACATAACGACCGAAGCAAACTCGTAAATATTATCTACAATTTTCTTTTGCATAATGAAACACCTGATTTTAAATAAAAAAGGGACAAAAAAACTGTCCCCTCCTGCCTGCGGTAAAAACAGACTTCACAGACAAAAAACAAATTATAAAAAATCGTCTCAGTCTGAAGAATTTCGATAAGCCGAAAGGGCTGTACACCCCTTCGGCCGATATCCGAAAATTATTTAACGAGCTCTTTAACCTTAGCAGCCTTACCGGCTCTTGAACGAAGATAGTAAAGCTTAGCTCTGCGGACTTTACCGTATCTGACAGTCTCAACCTTAGCAACGTTGGGCGAATGAACGGGGAAAACCCTCTCTACGCCTACGCCGTAGGAAACGCGTCTTACGGTGAAAGTCTCGCTGATTCCGCTGCCCTTGCGAGCGATAACGGTTCCTTCGAATACCTGAATTCTTTCTTTCTCACCCTCACGAATCTTAACATGTACCTTAACGGTATCGCCGACCGTGATAACGGGAGGCTCAGCCTTGATGGAATCCTGAGCAATCATTTTTAATGCGTCCATAATTTACCTCCTGAATTTTCAGCCGTTCTTAACGTGATATAAACGCGACAGAGGACCGACCGCTTTAATGTACGCTGCGTATCATTAACCGCCGTTCGGACAAAAAAGCCCGAACGCACATGAACACTGATATATAATATCACACAAAATCACGGATTGCAAGTCTTTTTTTACCTGAAATCGGATTTATCTAAAACAAGAAGTCCGTATCTTATCATTGAAACAGGCAGTATGTCTTCGCTCGTGTATGATTTTATCGCCGACATAAGATTTATCGGGTTGATATTGCTCTCGTTTGAACACGGAAGAATAACATCAACTATTATTTCGCCGTTTTCTTTATTAATCGAATAATCCGAAAGATGCGCGGAAATATCCACAGTTTTCATCGTTTTTCTGCCTCTTTGCTTGCCGGGTTTTTCGCATTTCAATTCTCCCGACGACATGGCGGCTGCGATTTTATCATACAACCCGGGTTCGTCGTCTATTTTAATGATATACTTTGCAAATGCGAGTTCGTTCGTCTTATGAACGGGTTCTGTTATTTCGATTATTCTGAACCCGGGGGGAAGCTGGGCATTTAATCTTTCGATTATTTCGCCGTCGGAAATCTCACCTTCTATTCTCATATCCATAGGCTCCCTTACGCCTTCAACGCCCAACGGCATCGGAGCAGGAAAATTGAGATAGGGATGCGGGTTGAATCCCTCCGTGTACCAAAGGGGAATATTTGCCCTGCGCACTGCTCTCGTCATGCACCGCATAGTATCGAGGTGCGAAACAAATCTCAAAAGACCGATTTTTTTAAACCACACTCTTATGCATCGCATCGCATTTACCTCCGTTCAGTTTTGCGGCGCCGCATCCGGCGCATTTTTCACGGCAGTTAGGTGTTGTAAGCCCCGCATGAGCGCGTTTGTTTTCTTCTATAAGAAATTCTTTTCTGACTCCGACGTCCATATGTTCCCACGGAAAAACCTCGTCGTATTCACGCTTTCTGTTTGCATAAAAATGAGGGTCAATTCCGCATTTCTTAAACGCGTCCATCCATTTATCGTAATCAAAGAAATCGTCCCAGCTGTCGAATTTACATCCCGAACGCCACGCCGTTTCAATTACATCGCAAAGACGCCTGTCTCCTCTTGCCAAAACAGCCTCCATAAAACTGACGGGGATATAATGACACGACGCTTTTATTTTCTTAGAAGTAATACTGTTTTTAAGATGCTCCTGTTTTTCTGCAAGCATCTCCTGAGTGTCCTGAGGTTCCCACTGGAACGGAGTAAAAGGCTTCGGAACAAATGACGACGCACTGACTGAAACGTTTACACCCTTGCCCTTCGGCTTGTCCGGATTTTTATAAAACTCGTCAACAACTGTCTGCGCGAGTTTTGCGATTCCCTCAACATCTTCGAGAGTTTCGGTCGGAAGTCCGAGCATAAAGTAAAGTTTTACGGCTGTCCATCCGCCCGCGAACGCCTTAGCCGACGTTGTTAGAATCTCCTCCTCGGTTACGTTTTTGTTTATAACGTCTCTGAGTCTCTGCGTTCCGGCTTCGGCGGCGAACGTCAGAGAACTTCGTCTGACTTCATTGAGTTTTTTAACAAGCTCGTCCGGGAAATTATCGGCTCTCAGCGACGGGAGCGCTATGTTTATATTATTTGGAATAGTCCAGTCAAGAAGTTTTGAGAGAAGTTCGGGAAGCTGTGTGTAATCACTGCTCGAAAGAGAGCACAGCGAAATCTCGTCATATCCGGAAGTTTCGCACAGCGCTCTGCACTGCTCGTTTATAGTGTCCGCTTTTCTCTCCCTTATCGGACGGTAAATAAATCCCGCCTGACAGAATCTGCATCCTCTTATGCATCCTCTGAAAATTTCCGCCGTCGCCCTGTCGAAAACAACGTCTATATAAGGAACTATAAATTTATCGGGATAGTAGCATTTATCAAAGTTGCTTACAACTCTTTTTCTGATTTTCTCCGGCGCACCCGATTTCGGAATAATGCGTTTTACCGTGTTATCGTCATTGTATTCCACGTCGTAAAGAGACGGAACGTAAATGCCCTCTATCTTTGACGCGGCAATGAGAAATTCATCCTTAGACGCGTTCTTTGCTTTATATTCTTTATATAAGTCAAGAAGTTCGTTCATCACTTCCTCGCCCTCGCCAAATTCAAACACGTCGATAAATTCGGACAAAGGTTCGGAATTACATACGCACGGTCCTCCGGCGATAACGAGGGGCGACAGCGATTTTCTGTCTGCGCTCCTTACCGGAAGCCCCGCAAGGTCAAGCATATTCAAAACGTTCGTATAACTCATTTCATATAAGAGAGTAAAACCTATTACGTCGAAATCTTTTATATAATCCCCGCTTTCGAGGGCGAAAAGAGGGATATTACGCTCCCTCATGACTTTTTCCATGTCCTCCCACGGCGCAAATACACGCTCGCACCACGAATCGGGACGTTCGTTTATAAGAGAATAGAGAATTTTCATGCCGAGATGCGACATGCCTATCTCATATGAATCGGGAAAACAAAATGCAAATCTTAAATCTATGTCATCCTTATTCTTAATAATACAATTTAGTTCGCCGCCGATGTATCTCGCCGGTTTCTGCACCAGAGGCAGAAGTTTTTCAACTTCCCTGTTCATTCACACACATCCTTATGCATTATACATACGTATTATATATTAAAAATTTTATTTTTTCAACAGCCGTAAGAGAAATGAAAACGCAATATAGAAAAACGCGATTGTGCCGATTATTGCCGATTTGAAAACAATAAGTATAACGGCAAACAAAACAAGCGTGCAGATTCCTGTAATATTAAGAACCGTATCGGCTCGCTGTACGCTTGATTTCATCAAAATAATATTATAAAGAAAATTTCCTCCGTCAAGAGGAACGACAGGAAGCATATTAAAAAAAGCAAGGCTCGCATTTATTATAAGCGACGCTATAAAAAACCGCGAATCCGGATTTATAATTGTCAAAATATAAAAGACAGCCGTAAGAATCAAATTTGCACACGGCCCCGAAAAAGCGGTCAATGCCTCGTTTTTCAGAGTAAAACGGACAGTATCGTCATAGTCAAGTCTCATGCCGAACATACCGACAGTCACTCTGAAACTTCCGTCATAAAGACGGGTAAGAACGGCTATATGAGCGCATTCGTGAATACACGCATAAAAAAGCGCGGTAATATAATACTTTCCGCTCTCAAACGACAGCATATATGCAAGGACGATAAAGAATAAAAAATGAAGTTTTATTCCGACCCTGCCGATATAAAACGTCATAATTTTACGGCATATGACGGGTCGAGCTTCACGCCGTTTCTCCTGACTTCAAAATGGAGATGGTTACCCGTTGAATTCCCCGTACTTCCGACAAGGGCTATAGTCTCGCCCTGTTTTACAATATCGCCGGCAGAGCATTTCAATTCACTGCAATGGGCGTAAAGAGTATTGATTCCGTCGTCGTGCGCGAGTAAGACGTAATTGCCGTATCCGTCCGAATATTCGGCTTTAACAACTTTACCCGAATTCGAAGCCTTTATCTTATTACCTGCGCCGGAGGCAAGGTCTATTCCCGTATGAATGCCGTTTCCGCCCGCTATCGGATCCGCTCTGTAACCGAACGGCGACGATATGGTATAATCGTCAAGCGGTTTTATATATTTTGAGGATATCGAATACTTTTCGAACGATATTCCCTCCAAAACCGACAGATTGTCCGAATGAATGTCGTTTCCGCCCATCGGCACGGATTTATTTTCATCCGTTTTGCCGTATGCAGAATCTTTATTATTTTCAGCATTTTCCCCTTTAATAAAAGAGGAAACGGCGCTGTACGCCTCCTTATAATCCTCTGATGAAAAATCTCTTTTCATAAGCTTTTCATACTGAGCTCGAATCGATTTTCCCGTAACGGAATCGCCCCGGCAGAATATGAACATAAGCGCAAGCAGTACGGCGCAGACAATAATCTGCGTAACCATAACAACGGAAAAAGCGTCTTTTTTCTTATCTTTCTTTTCTTTGCTTTCGGTCATAATAAAAAGTCCTTTACTGTTTTTTTTCTCCCTAATTACTATGACCGCACATAGAGTATTATTCTGTTTTAATATCAAGAACCTCCGAAATATCGCTTATAACAAAGTCCGCGACAGTGTCTTTTACATTCTTTGCGCACAGGCATGAGTACATCCCCGCGTTATATCCGCTGCCGACGTCAATTTCCCTGTCACCGATCATCAGGCATTCTTTCTTATTAAGATTAAAGGTTTTTACTATGTAATTGAGCGCGTCGGGCGACGGTTTTGACGGAAAATTATTAAGACTCGTTACAAATCCGTCAAATAAATTTATAACGTTATATTTTGCAAGATAGTAAAGCGCGGTATGGTCTCTGTGAGTATAAAGATAATTTTTACCGCCGTTTTTTACGATTTGATTAAGAGTATAAACCGTGTTTTTAAAAGGAGATACAACAGGTTCAAAGTGATAATCCGACTCATACGAATCAAACTTTTCTATCATCTCGTTCGTACATCCGTAGCGGTCAAAGCATGTCTTATAAGATATTTCGAACAAAGCCTTTGCTTCGTCATAATCAACCTCAACGCCGAATTCGCCCATCGCCTTAACAAAACACGCCGTTATATGTCTGTAGCTGTCAAAGAGCATTCCGTCAAAATCCCATATATAATTTTTAATCACCGTTATCTATCCTCCGTTTATGTTTCCCGTCCCGAGAACGCCTTCGTCGACAATTTTATTCATAAGAGTCGGCTGAATAAGATCCATTAACACCTCTCCGACCATAAACAACGGAGAATAAGCGTGGAAAACCAATACTTTTTAAGATACCGAAGCATAAAAAACCTCCCGATAAATGTAAATATTATCACAAAACAAAAATAAAATCAATGCAGGCATTTTTTACTTTAAAAAAAATTTTTATTATGTTATAATTATTGATATCAATACAGAGAGGTATAATTTTATGCAAAGAAAAAGCGGTGTGCTCATGCACGTTTCATCCCTTTGGGGCGATTATTCTGCGGGGGCGTTCGGCGATGAGGCGAAGGAATGGATAGATTTTATTTCTTCATGCAGATTTTCAGTCTGGCAGGTGCTTCCGTTCTGCCTTACGGACGAATGCAACTCCCCGTATAAATCATACAGCGCGTTCAGCCTGAACCCTAACTTTATTTCGCTGAAAAAACTTTATGATAAAGGACTTCTGACATCGGAAGAACTTGAAAACGCTAGGCAGAAAACTCCGTATTCATGCGAATTCGAACGTCTTACAAATGAGCGTTTTCCTCTGTTAAAGAAAGCAGGAGAACGTTTAAAAGACAGAAAAGAAGTAGATACATTCATATCGAGCCGTCCGCATATTAAAAAATTCTGCGAATTTATGGCGCTGAAAACAGCAAACGATTCAAAACCTTGGAATGAATGGAACTGCGCAGTTCCCGACAACGATACGTTCGAAGCGTGGAAATTCATAGAGTATGAATTTTACGTTCAGTGGCTCGAAATTAAGGAGTATGCGAACAAAAAGGGCATTTCGATTATCGGAGACATTCCGATATATGTTTCCTACGACAGCTCCGACGTGTGGTCTGCTCCCGAACAGTTTCTGCTCGACAATGATATGAGTCCTACGCTTACAGCCGGAGTCCCCCCTGATTATTTCTGCGAGGACGGTCAGCTTTGGGGCAATCCATTGTATGACTGGGACGCCATGGAAAAAGACGGCTATAAATGGTGGCGTGAACGAATTGAATTTATGACCGAACTTTTCGACGGAGTCAGAATCGACCATTTCAGGGGACTTGAATCTTACTATACTATCCCTGCGGGTGCAAAAACAGCAAAGAACGGCACGTGGAAAAAAGGACCCGGAATGAAGCTGATAAACGCCGTTAAGGATTTATGCAAAGACAAATTGATTATAGCCGAGGATCTCGGAGACATCACACCCGAGGTTTACAAGCTTGTAATTGAAAGCGGATTTCCCGGCATGAGAGTTTTGCAGTTCGGTTTTCTCTCCGACGCGTCAAGTCCTCACTTACCCCATAACTACATAAACAACTGCGTGGCATATACGGGAACGCATGACAACAACACGCTTTTAGGTTATGTATGGGAGCTTGATGAAAGCACAAGAAAGCGTC
This sequence comes from Oscillospiraceae bacterium, assembly GCA_022763825.1. GTDB lineage: Bacteria > Bacillota > Clostridia > Oscillospirales > Acutalibacteraceae > CALACW01. The sequence continues at coordinate 84,468 of JALEQX010000002.1, forward strand.
TGCTCGAATACTGCGGATTCAAAGGATCCGATTGGAATTCATGCTATGACGATATTTTAAGGACGATATTCGCTTCATCGGCAGGACTCGTTATTCTCCCGGTTCAGGATTTGCTTTTGTACGGAAGCGATACGAGGCTCAATACTCCGGGAAAAGCATTCGGAAACTGGAGTTACAGAATTACAAAGGACCAGCTTAAAAATATTAATAAAGATAAATTCATAAAATGGAATAGCCTGTACGGCAGATAAAAAGTCAGAGCGGACGCTTGATTTAATCAAGCATCCGCTTTATTATTTATTCAAATTATCCGAGTCTTAACATTTCGTCAATGCATTTTTTCGCCTTAAGTCTCGTTTCCTCGCTCATTTCTATCACGTCGCCGTCGGTACCCTTTAAGCAATTCAATACGTCGACGAGAGTCGTAAGCTTCATGTTATGGCATACGCAGTCCTTTGACAGCGGATAGAACATCTTATCCGGGCAGTCAAACTGCAAGTGCTGAACTATGCTGTTCTCGGTTCCTATGATAAATTCCTTCTTATCGGACTGTTTTGCAAACTTCATAATTCCCGATGTGCTTCCGACATAGTCGGCAAGAGCGGTAACCTCGGGCTTACACTCGGGGTGTACGAGTACAAGCGCGTCCGGGTGAGCTTTCTTTGCAGTCTTTACATGCTCCGCCGACATCCTCACATGAGTCGGACATCCGCCGTGAATTAATTTGAATTCCTTTTCGGGAACGTTATCCTTAATAAACGTACCGAGATTGATATCGGGGATAAAAAGTATTTTATCACTGTCGAGCTTTCTGACAATATCGAGAGCGGACGCACTTGTTACACAAACGTCGCACTCTGTTTTAAGCTCGGCGGTTGTGTTTATGTACGCGACGACGGTGTAATCGGGGTACATTTTTTTAAGCTCTCGAAGCGTGGGCGCGTCAAGCTGTTCAGCCATGGGACATCCCGCATCGGCGGAGGATAAAACGACGTTTTTTTCGGGAGCGAGGATTTTCACGGTTTCAGCCATAAAGCGGACTCCGCACATAAGTATATTTTTCTGACTCTGCTTTGCCGCCTCTTTGCTCAGTGCGAAGGAATCGCCTACAAAATCAGCGATCTCGAGTATATCGTGAGATTGATAGCAATGGGCTAGAATGCAAAAGTCCTTTTCTTTTTTCAGTCTTATAATTTCATCCTGTATATCACGAAGCATAAAAAACTACCTCACATCTTGTTTTTCTCATTTTAACACTTTTATTTATTTAATTCAAGCATATATTCGCCGTTTTCAAGTTCAGCATAATTTCCGCCGTTATCTTCAATCGAATATTCGGACGGTATTATAATTTCGCCGTGAACGCCCTCGTCAGCGATTACGGTAAGTTTTATTTTACCGTCTGTTCTGAGCCAATTTACTTTTATCTTACCGCCGACGGTTTCATATTCCCCTTCGGCGTAATCAAGTTCGCCGATAAAGCAAGGAGAAATCTGAACAAACGACGAATCGTTTCTGTACGGATTTACTTTAATTCCGGCGCAGTATTCGATAAACCATGCGGAAATATCGCCGAACATGTGATGATTCTGAGAATTCGGGCGGTCGGTTTCTCTTAAAAAGTCCTCCGGAAGAGCCGTTAACCCTCTTTCAACGAAGTTGCCGTACGACGGATAATCACGTCGCGTTATCATTTTAAACGCAAGAGAAGAATATCCGAAATCGGAAAGGACTCTGAATAAAACCCTCATACCTAGAATTCCCGCGTCAACATGACAGTCACTGCGATTTATAATCTCGACCAGGCGTTTTACGGCTTCCGGCTTTTCGGCGTTATCAAAAACATTATAATATACCGCCATTGCCTGCGAGGTTTGGCACGAGCCTATCGCTGTCATCGTATTCAAATCTGTAAGATATTTTCTCACAGATGAGCGGATTGACGAATACAGAGAGTCACAGTATTCCTTTTCGGCACATTTTCCGAGTACGCTGAAAATGTACGAAGCCTTTTCAAGTATACTCATACATGTTACGCTGTCCGTAAATTCAAGAGGCGATTTAACCTCTGTTACCGGGCACCAGTCACCGAGACCTATGGCGATAAGTCCGCGTTCGTTACGGCGTGAGGAAATATACGCGCAGTATCTGAATATCGCACACGCGTTATCCTCGATAATCTGTCTGTCTCCTCTTAAAACATAAGAAAAATACGGGATATACGTTAAAGCGGCGTCCCATGCAGGCCCGTTGCCCCATTCAAATCCCCATCCTGCCGTGGGAACGATTCCGGGCAGAGCGCCGTCCGAACGCTGGGCGGCTCTTATATTATTAAGCCACTCCTTATAGCTGTTTACGGCGTCGAGGTTCATGAGTACGTGCTCGCATGAAAGAGCCGCGTCACCCGTCCAGCCGTTTTTCTCCCTGTGAGGACAGTCGGTCGGGAAATAATAAAAATTCGACAAATCGGAATTTCTCGTCATTATTTGAAGTGCATTTGCCGTGTCATCGGAACAACTGAAACTTCCGAGCTCTTTAATATCCGAATTGTATACGATATATTCGAGTAAATCCTCAGTCGCCTCATCCTCGGTTATACCGAGAACAACGCAGTATCTGAATCCATGATAGGTAAATACCGGTTCGAATTCTTCCTCTTCCCCGCCTTTTAAAATGTAGATATCCCTCTGCGAATATCCGTCGGGGCAGAAGCAAATATTGCTCGTATCGGGTTCGCCGTCGGGGGCGTAGTATTCGCCGAACTGCAAATCAATCTGACGTCCACGTTCGCCCTTTATTTTGAGTCTGACCGTTCCCGCCGTATTAATTCCGAAATCATATAAGAATCCATCATGTTCTTTCGACGGAAAAACTTTATACTCTTTTGGAACGTCGCCCCTTGGATGGTAGTCTTTTAAAA
>JALEQX010000013.1 GCA_022763825.1 Oscillospiraceae bacterium
CAGCTCTCGAAGCTTAAAAATACCGAGGGACATTCTACTGTAATTCTTTCGCATGTAGATGAAAACATATTTAATAAGCTCGGAGTCAATATGACATGCGAGCCGAAATATCAGACAAAAAAACTTTATCACAGATAAAAAAATACATTAAAAACCGAGTCCGTTCAGCGTGCGGACTCGGCTTTTTGTGTATTTAAAATTGTAAAGTAATCAGCTTTCTGCAAGTTTTCTTATTTCGTTAGATGTAAAGGTATATTCCTTGTTGCAAAAATGACATTTTACTTTGGTTTCTTTATCTTTAGCCATATCAAGCAATTCATCTTTACCGGCTGACATTATCGCTCTGATTACTTTTTCTCTTGAACAATTGCATTCGTATACGGGTTCCTGTTCATCAAGTACTTCAATATTGAACTCGGGCAGAACGGTATGACATATCTGTTCGGGCGTTAAACCATCCTTCATCATATCTGTAACGCTTTTTATACCTTTTATACATCTTTCGACCTTTTCAATGGTGTCCTCTGCGGCAGTCGGCAGGAGCTGAATCATAAATCCGCCGGCATATGCGACTGTTTTATCTTGATTTACGAGAACGCCGAGCGCGCATACTGTCGGAGTCTGTTCGCTTGTAGCATAATAAGCCGTAATATCCTCTGCGATTTCTCCCGAAACTATAGGCACCTGTCCGACATACGGTTCAGCCAGTCCCAGGTCTTTTATTACAGTCAGCGAACCGTCGGTTCCGACCGCACCGCCGACATCAAGTTTTCCCTTCTTGTTTAACGGAAGTTCTACGTTTCCGTCTGAAATATACGATTTTGCTCTGCCGTGGCTGTCACAAACGGCGATGACTGAACCGCACGGACCGTTTCCGTTGATTCTCAATGTAAGAGAGTCGGTGTCGCCTTTGAGCATACTGCCCATCATGACGGCCGCAGTTAAAAGTCTGCCCATAGCCGCAGTGCAAACTTTTGATGTCGAATGAATTCTCTGTGCTTCAAAAACTATATCCGAAGTGTCCGCCGCCATAATCATAAGGGTTCCGTCTTCGGAAATACAGCGTACAAGTTTGCTCATAATTGATTATCTCCTGTGTTTATATTTTTTCAGCGGTGAAATAAACGCGTTGATCGTCTTCCTTTTCAGGTTCATATGTCATTTCGCCGAAAACGCTTATGACCCTGAATCCGCTGTATTCAAGCCATTTTTTTATATTTTCAGTATCATATGCGCGTTCGGAAAACGATTCCGTATGTCTTGAATATAAATTATCTTTTTTTGTGAATATGTCAAGCGTTATGCTTACCTCGTCCGTTTTTTTATTAAGCGAATTCTGCCAAACGCAGTATGATGAATCCGTTTCATAAACAAAAACATTATCGGCGAGGATTTTGCGGTGTTTATATACGGTATTTACATCAAAAACGAATATTCCTCCCGTATTCATAAACAGCGAAACCTTATCGAAAGTTTTTCTTACATCCGAAATTCTCGTCAGGTGATTTATAGAATCGAGCGTACATACGGCGCAGTCTATCGTACCGTAAAGGTCAAGTTCGGTCATATCCTGACACAAAATCAGCGCATCCGGATTTTTCAGTTTAGCTTCGGCGAGCATATCAGGGGAGTTGTCGGTGAGAATCATGTCAAATCCGTAATCGGAAAAATACTTTGAAAGAGTGCCCGTTCCGCATGCAAGATCAAGCATTATTCCGGAATTTACACCGTTTTGCTTTAAAAGAGAAAATATATACTCGGCGCGTTTTTCGTACTCAACATTCTTGGTAAACGAATCGTATACATGTGCAAAGTACCCGTAATTACTCATCTTTTTTACCGTAGTATTCTTTTATCTCGGCGGCTTTACCGCATGAAAACGCTCCTTCAGGACATGATGCCATAAAACAGCTCGGTCCGAATTTTTCAAACAAATACGGGTCGATTCTGCGAAGCTCCATAAGCATGTCGTGTGCGTATTTTCTTATTTCCCACTGAGCTCTGCTGCAAGTGCGCAGAGAAAAAAATACTTTAAGCTCGCGCGCATTCATTGTTGAAACGATGTCAAGCGTGTTTCCGCTCAGCTGACAGTAAACCAGCAGTTCTTCATCAAGTCCTTCGTGCCTTAAATGATTGATTAATTCGTTAATTCTCGAGAATGCATCGGTATATCTCTTTAAAAACTCGGGGTTTGCTCTGACGGTATCGGGAATAATATATTTCGTTCTGTCCGTTAATGTGAGAGACGGAATCGACAGACTCTGCATTCTGTGACGTGTAAAGTGCGTTATTGTAGAAAGCGAAACGCCGTTGATTCTGAATGTGTAGCTTGCTGTTTCAAGCGGGCGCGGACGCGACGAATCCATAACAATGTCGATTATCTTTTTAACATTTGTTTCGTCGGAAACTATATTTTCGATCGTATCGGCAGTGTACTGTCTTGATTCAACAAGTGCTGTGCGCGCAATGGTTTTCTGTGCATCCAGCGTATATGAAAGAAGCTGTACTTTTTTATCTGCGCTTTCTGCTTTCTTCATATCGTCAAAGCGTAAACCGATATTGATTTTATCGCTTAGTTTAGGCCGTCTTGCAAAGAAATCGGTGCATATTCCGGGCGTCAGTTTTTCAATTTGTTCAAAGAGCTGTTCTCCGAGATTTTTAAGTTCAATAAACGCGCTTCCTCTGCCGAAAAGCATCGCTTGAATCATGTGAAGAAGTTCTCTTGCGTTTACCGTGCAGAAAAAATTGCTCTTTAAACAGTATGGAAGTACGAATCTTGCGTCCTCTTTGGGAATGCCTTTCTCGACAAAATAATTATAATCGTCATAAAAGGAATCCATTGTTTTTTTGAATTCTTCTTCATATTTGTCTCCGATGAACGGAACGTAGTAACCGTCTGAGCCGAAATCTACGTAACGTCTTGATTTGACGGTAAAGGAAGCGAGTCTGAATTCAATGATAAACTGTTCGCAGAATACTGAAACATCCTGAAAAGCGAGGTTGAAAACAGTGTGTTCTATTGTTGAATTATGTCCTGACTTTGTTACTTTTGAAATAAGCTTCGCATTTTTCTGAGGGTCAAGCGATTTTTCAAGTATCGCGCTCGCATTACCGGGCTGGGTTGATATTCTGCCTGAAGCAGCGGGAATTTTTTCGCCCGTATCCGATATTCCTATTACTTTTACGAGCGAACCTCTGTATTTGTTTTCATCCATATATAAAATCTCCGTTATATAGTTTTTAATTTTCTCGGCGCGCTATGCCGAAACTGTATGCTTCAATATTTCCCGAATACATTAACTAATTTATTATAACACACCATGTCGTATTCAGTCAACATTTAAAGATTTGATTTCATTATTGTCATAATACTAATTTACGCTTGTTTTTTTACGGAAGATATGATACTATTTATAAGAATAAATTTATACTTAAGGTGTTTTTATGATTTACGAATTTTTAGCAGACGGATTTGAAGAGGTTGAAGCTCTCGTTCCCGCAGATTTTCTTAGACGTGCGGGCAAGACTGTTTTTACGGTCGGTACAGGCTCTAAAACAGTTCGCGGGGCTCATAATTTCAGAGTGGTATGCGACCTTTCGGTTGATGAAATTGAGCTTGACGATGAGGTCGAGGGTATAATTCTTCCCGGAGGAATGCCGGGCACGTTAAACCTTGAAAAAAATAAAACTGTTAATGAAGCGATTGATTACTGCAATGATAATTCTCTTTTAATTGCTGCAATCTGCGCGGCTCCGTCGATTCTGGGACATAAAGGTATGCTTAAAAATAAAAATGCCGTTTGTTTCCCCGGATTTGAAAAAGAACTTGACGGCGCAAATGTATTAAATGATGAATGCGTGTGTGTGTGTGACGGCAATATTATTACAGCAAAGGGTGCCGGTGCCGCCATGGAATTTGCATTTAAATTGATTGAGTATTTTTATTCGTTTGAACGTGCGGACGAGATAAGAAAAGAAGTTCAATGTCCGTAAACAATAAGAAGGAAATAAGAGCCGAAATGTTAAAAATACGCTCGGCTGTTACAGATAAACACGAAAAGAGCATACGGATAATTCAAAATATTATTACTTCGGATGAGTATAAGAAATGTACTAACCTTTTCGTCTATTCGTCGGTAAACGATGAACCGGAAACTGAGGAATTAATCAGGGAAGCGGTATTCGCAGGAAAAAAAGTTTTTCTTCCTAAATGTGAAAATTCCGAAGGATATATGACGTTCAGAAACGTTACCTCATTATCCGAATTAAAAAAAGGCTTTTTCTCAATACCGGAACCGCCTGAATCCGCACCGGAATGCAATTCGACCGGTGAGTGCGATTTATGTATTGTTCCCGGAACCGCGTTTGACCTATACGGAAACAGAATCGGATACGGTAAAGGATATTATGACAGATTTTTATCCGGTTTTCGGGGATTCAGCATGGGAGTATGTTTTTCCGCATGCCTGACTCAAAAAATTCCGACGGACGTCAATGATGTTTCATTAAACGCCGTCTGTGACGAAAACAGGATTTATTATATCGGCAGACTTTAAATTACAGAAAGGTTCGGTGATCTTAAAATTGGATAACCGTTATTCTCAGAACGACAGCGAACGACGCACTCAGTACCGTCGGAACGTCTCCGGACAGGTTTCGCACCGTCCTTCAAATAATACAAATTCACGTAACGGTGCAAGACGCCCGAATCCAAAAACCGCCGACGGCACAAATAAGATGCCTTCGGAAAAGCGGGCAAAATCCGAACTTACGGCGGAAGAGAGAAAAAAACTTGCTCAAAAGCAGGCGAAAAGAAATAAACTTCTGAAAATCGGCGCCGTTATCGTATCGATTTCTTTGGTTTTTTCGCTTATTCTTATTTCATGTCTTAACGATATTCTTGCGATAAACAGAAGCACTGACAATATAATCGATGTTACCATAAGCGAGGACGCAAACGGAAACGTTGATACAAAAAGCGTAATCACCGCTTTAAAGAAGGCTAAACTTATAAAGAATAAGTATTTTTGCATTGTTGCCGCAAAACTGCTCGGTTATACGGACAAAAACTACAGAACGGGCGAATACAGCCTTACGCCGTCGATGGGACTTGAAAATATGCTTGACAGCATAAAAAACAAGAATTCATCCGCTGCTAAAACCGTTGCTCTGACTTTCCCCGAAGGATATTCGATGAATCAGATTCTTCAGAAACTTGAAGACGAGAAGGTTTGCTCGAAGGAAAAAATGATTAACGCTATGAAAACGAATGATTATTCAAATGACTATGATTTCGTTAAACTCATGGACAGACCCTCGAGCAGATATTATAAATTTGAAGGTTATTTTTATCCCGACACATACGAATTCTATATCGGAGAATCTGCCGACAGCGTTATAAGAAAGTTCCTTGATAACTTTGAAAAACGCTGGAGCGATACCTATGCAACATTAGCTGCTGAACAGTCGCTGAGCGTTGACGACGTTCTGACATTGGCTTCCATTGTTGAAAAAGAGGGAACTGCCGACGATATGAAGGACATCGCTTCCGTTCTCATAAACAGACTTGGAGCAAGCATGCAGTTACAGTGTGATTCGACAAAGGATTATGAAGATTCAATAGCTTCCGCCGCACCTTCCGCATATGCAAGTTTCCAGGGGTTATATAATACGTATAACTGTCCGGCTTTGCCTGTCGGTCCTATATGCAATCCTGGCAAGGATGCTATTGAAGCTGTTTTGTATCACAGTGATACGGGGTACTATTATTTCTATCATGACAGTGAAAATGTGATTCATCTTGCAAAAACTCTCAGCGGACACAATGATAATATGATAAAATATCCGTAATAGATATTTTATTTGATGTTTTATCATTAAAATTATTTAATGTTGACAATCTGTACAGGAAATGTTATTATATTAACGGATATTTTTAATTCACGGAAAGGTGATGTTCCAATGAAAACATTGAAAAAGATTCTTTCGTTTGTTCTCTGCATTGCTATGGTCGGCGCATTTGCCGTCATGCCTGCCGGTGCCGTAAAGGCGGATATCGCTCCTATCGGAACAAAGGGTTCGTTTAACGCTCTTTCCTATAATGTAAAGGGTCTGCCTATACCCTCGTCTTTTACCGGCGACAATAACGACGCTTACGATAATACGATTCTTATCGGTCAGCTCCTTAATGCAAAGGGATATGATATCGTATGCACACAGGAAGATTTTAACTATGATACTTATTTAAGAAAACAGCTCACTGATTATAAATACATGACAGAGCACGCCGGCGGAGTACCTCTCGGTGACGGTCTTAACGTATTTACTAAAAACATGCCTCTTTCAAATACCGACAGACAGGCATGGGAGCAGACTCACGGCGTTATCCCCGAGGGCGACGAGCTTACCTATAAGGGATTCATGATGACAACTATTAAGGTTGCCGACGGTGTATATATCGATTACTATGATCTTCATGCCGATGCATTCGGCGGAAAAGAGAATAATGCAACCCGTGAAGCCGAATTTGAACAGCTTGTCAAGTATATCAATAAACATTCAGCAAACCGTGCGGTTATTATTACCGGAGATTTCAACTGTTCGCTTTTCTCAAACGCTTCTACAAATATTATCGGCAAACTTATCGAGCCTCTCGGTCTTAACGATGCTTGGGCTGTTGAGTATGCAAACGCGTATGATCCTACCGTTACCATTATTGAAAACCACGGCGACAAGAACTATTCGTATGACCAGTATTATAAGTATGCTCAGAATTCGTCTTCTACCGACCACAGCGGTTACTGGGGTGTTTTTGACTCGGTAGAGAGGTTCCTTTACCGTGACGGCGGCGGAGTTAAACTTTCCGTTAAGTCTTTTTCATATCAGAATTTCTTCGATGCTTCGGGAAAGAATCTTTCCGACCATGCGGCGGCTCTTGCTCATTTTAATTATGAAGTTGTAGAGCATCCCCAATATTCATCTGAAATAGAAGACGATCAGCCTTTGAGCTTTTTATTTAAGTTCCTTGACTATATTGCAAGTCTTTTCAGATCGCTTGGAAAACTTCTTGAAAATTATTTTCAATGGAAGAAATAATCTACCATGAAAGGCTCAATTATTTAGCCAAAAACATTTTATTTGTTAATTAATTATGAAAAAATCCCGTTATCTCTTGATATCGGGGTTTTTTGTATCTATAATATTAGACGGTAGTTCAAAAAACTAAAAATCAGTAAATTGAAAGCAGGTCAAATTATGAAAGTATTTATGATCGGCGGTACCGGACTTCTCGGATCCGCAGCTGCACAGAAATTTATCGACGAAGGTAACGAGGTTGTTACTCTTGCGCTTCCTCCACTTCCTGTAGGAGCTCCCATTCCTCCCGAGATGAAGATAATCTTTGCAAATTATCTTGAAAAAACTGACGAGGAAATCAAAGAGCTTATGGCTGGATGTGATTGTTTTATCTTTGCCGCCGGCGTTGACGAGAGAGTTGAGTTTCCGGCTCCCGTATATGAGGCTTACAAGAAGTATAATATCGATCCCGTCAGAAGACTTCTTTCTATCGCTAAGGATGCAGGAATTAAAAAATCGGTTATTCTTGGTTCATATTTCTCATATTTTGCAAAGACTCGTCCTGAGATGAAACTCACCGAAAAGCATCCGTACATAAAGAGCCGTATTGACCAGGAAAGAGTTGCGTTAAGTTTTGCGGAGGACGGAAAAATGGATGTTGCCGTTCTTGAGCTTCCATATATTTTCGGCACTCAGCCCGGCAGAAAGCCGGTTTGGGTTATCCTTATTGAACAGCTCGGAACTGCTGAAATGGGCAAGGCGACTCTTTATCCCAAGGGTGGTACTACCATGGTTACCGTTCGTCAGGTTGCAGAGTGCATCTACGGCGCAGCTATGAGAAATAAGGGCGGAAATACATATCCTATCGGTTACTATAACCTTACATGGGATGAGTTCCTTAAAATTTGCTATCAGGCGATGGGACAGGAAGACAGAAAGATTGTTCATATTGCAAAATGGATGTTCCAGCTCTTCGGTCTTAAAATGAGAAAAGTATATGCAGACAAGGGCATTCAGGGCGGTATTGACCCTGTAGGTCTTGCCGATATTATGTGCATGAATACGTTTATCGATAAGAAATGGTGCGTTGAGTTAGGCGTTGAGCCCGACGATATCAAGAGCGCAATTTTTGACTCGATTAAACTTTCTGTTGACGCTTACAACGGCAAACAGAAGCTTCTCGAAATGAAAGGCGAATAATTATTCAAAAGAATACGGCTGCCGGTTAATCCGGCAGCCGATTTTTTATATGTAAATAACTGTGTGTAAAAACTGTTTAAACGTTATCCGGCTGATAAATATAAAGCGGAAGAGGGAACCATCCCGAACAGCTCGACGGCAATTCAAACCTTTTTGACGAATACAGACCGAAAAACAGTTTCATCGCTTCGTCGTGGCTTAACGTTATATCTTCTTTTTCGTTTGACTCTTCAACGCTTACAATGCCGTCCCTGACCGTTATTTTGATTTTTTCGGGCATTTTCTCGCCAAGGATAAGAGCGGTAAACGAACCGTCGGCAAGAGGCGCGTAAGATGCTTTTAACGTAAGAAAAGCGCGGACGGTTTTCTCAAAATTAAAAACCGAAATCATATCTACGTTGTTGTAGGATATATACTCTCCGTATTTTTCGAAGAATTCACAGTTTGCCTTTTCGAATTCCGGCAGGTTAACGGTTAATGACTCGCTTTCACAGGCAATGATCATAGCTTCAGCGACGAATTTTATTTCATTGTCGTCGACGGCTTTAAATTCAGTTATCCACTTTTTGTTTTCCGTAACGATAAAGTATCCTTTAAAATCACCGTATCTGTCATAAACTCCGTACGGTTTATGACGCCATGATTTTATAATATCGAAATATTTTCCGCTGTCTCTCTTCATTTTGCACGGTGAAGCAGCATGCAGAATTTCGATTTTTTTAACGGCAGGGTCATCGGAAGATGTTATTTCTCTTGCGGTAAATTCGGGTGTGTGATTAATTCCGAACAGATGTCTGACATTTGTTTTTGAAAATTCGCATTTTATCGATATTCCGCCCGGCTGATATGAAAAATATTCATATCGCTGTCTCTGTCCGCCGAGAAATGAAAAATCGCACATTTTTTGCTTCATTTCGTCAAGACAGTACGCCATGACGGCTTTCATATAGCCTTTTCCCCTGTGTTCGGGATGAACGGCGACGTTGCCGATACCTCCGCACAGAAGTTTTTGACCGAGAACATCCATTTCATTATAAAACAATCCTACCGCAGAGAGCATTTCGTCGTTGACTTTTAAAACGACGTTGTTTTCAACGGGCTTGTTTTCTTTCTTGTATAATTTGGGCAGGAGACCTAAAAACTGAACCGATTCGTCCTCGAATCCGAATGTCAGATTTATAAGATTCATAAATTCAGTGTAATCGTCCTCGTTTCCCCGGCTTATAAAAATATATTCGCTCATCGACTAACCTCTTTTCGATTTTATAAATCTTATCATACCATACTCGGCATACAAATTCAATTATATAAAATATTTTATTTTAATATTGAGTATTTATTTATAATATGCTATACTGTGATAAACATTACAATGGAGAGATATGGTTTGATAATATTAGGTATCGATCCCGGTTATGCAATTGTCGGTTGGGGAGCTCTCGAATATAAAAATAATCATTTCGGAGTCCTTGGCTACGGAGCTGTTACGACCGAGGCGCATACTCCTTTTACAACACGTCTTGAGCAGATATATGACGGCATATTCGGACTGCTTGACGAATATGAGCCGGACGCTATGGCTATCGAAAAACTCTTTTTTAATACGAATCAGAAAACGGCAATAGATGTAGCTCAGGCTCGAGGCGTTACCGTTCTCGCCGCGCAGAAACATAATGTTCCGATTTTTGAGTACACTCCGCTTCAGGTCAAACAGAGCGTTGTCGGTTACGGCAGAGCCGAAAAAAAACAGGTACAGGAGATGACGAAAATTATTCTGAATCTCTCGCGAGTACCGAAACCCGACGACACGGCGGATGCGCTCGCAATGGCAATATGCCATGCGCATGTTAACGGTTCGTCTCTTGCTTCAATGTTAAATAACAGAGGTTGAAAAAAATGTTTTATTCTGTTACAGGAAATATAATAAAAACTTTCGCTTCGGCGGCAGCCGTCGAATGTTCGGGGGTAGCATTTAAAATAAATACTTCTCTTAATACGCTGAAAAAAATCGGTTCAGAGGGAAACAAAGTTACTCTCTACACATATTTAAGCGTTCGCGAGGACGCGCTCGATTTATTCGGTTTTTACGATGAGGATGAACTCGAGTGTTTTAAGCTCCTCATATCCGTAAGCGGAGTCGGTCCGAAAGCCGCGCTGTCGATTTTGTCTTTGCTTACTCCCGAAAGTCTCGCACTGGCGGTAGCTTCCGGAGATGCAAAGGCTGTTACAAAGGCTCAGGGCGTGGGACCGAAAATCGCCGAAAGAGTCGTCAGGGAATTAAAAGGAAAACTTTCGTCTTTTGAATTTTCAAACAGCGCGGAACTTTCAGATATAGCCGACGTAAGTTTGAATTCTGATAAATCGGAGGCTGTAAGTGCGCTTCAGTTTTTAGGATATTCGCAGTCGGAGGCTTCACGGGCTGTCGCTTCGGTTAAGGGTGATTTTACGGTTGAAGAAGTTATTAAAAAAGCATTAAATATTCTTAGTTCAAATAATTGACGGGAGGAAAATCAGTGGATAACGAAGAATTCGAAAATTATGAAAACTACCGAATGATGACTCCTGATTTTACTCCGTCGGACAGTGAAACGGAATCTTCATTGAGACCTAAAATTTTAGGTGATTATATCGGACAGGATAAAGTTAAGGAAAATCTCGGCGTTTACATTGAGGCAGCTTTGAAAAGAGGCGAACCTCTTGACCACGTTCTTCTGTACGGTCCTCCCGGACTCGGAAAAACAACGCTTGCGGGAATTATCGCTAATGAAATGAATGTTCAGATACGCGTAACGTCGGGACCTGCAATCGAAAAACCGGGCGATCTTGCCGCTTTGCTTACGAATCTTAACGAGGGCGACGTTCTGTTTATAGACGAAATTCACAGACTGTCGCGAAGCGTTGAGGAAGTTCTGTATCCGGCTATGGAGGATAATGTTATTGATATTATAATCGGTAAAGGTCCTTCGGCAAGGTCGATAAGACTTGACCTTAAACGGTTTACGCTCGTGGGGGCAACTACGAGAGCGGGACAGCTTACGGCTCCGCTTCGCGACAGATTCGGAATGCTTTTAAGACTTGAACTGTATACGCCCGAACAGCTTTCTCAAATAGTAATGCGTTCGGCGGGAATACTCGGTATAGGCATAGACGAGGACGGTGCGGTTGAAATTGCTTCAAGATCGAGAGGCACGCCGAGAATCGCAAACAGGCTTTTAAAACGCGCAAGAGATTACGCGGAGGTTATCGGCAGCGGAAAAATTACGAAAGCCGACGCGTGTCTTGCACTCGAAAAAATGGAAATTGACGAACTCGGACTTGACAATATCGACAGGCTTCTGCTGACTACCATGATTAAAAATTATAACGGCGGTCCTGTCGGACTTGAGACCATTTCCGCGGCAATCGGCGAGGAATCGGTTACTATCGAAGATGTTTACGAACCGTATTTAATGCAGATAGGTTTTCTTTCGAGAACTCCGAGAGGCAGAACGGTTACCCCCGCCGCGTACAGACATTTGGGAATTGCACAGCAGGGACAGCAGAGTTTGTATTGATTATTATATATTTTACGGAGGTTAATTAAATGGGCAGATTATTCGGAACCGACGGCGCGAGAGGCGTCGCAAACAGTGAAATTACATGTGAACTTGCATTAAAAATCGGCAGAGCCGCAGCTATGGTTCTTGCCAAGAATATGAAAACAAGACCGAGAGTTTTAATCGGTATGGATACGAGAAAGTCCGGCGATATGCTTGCTTCGGCTCTTGCTTCGGGACTTAACAGTGTCGGCGCGGACGTACTTATGCTCGGAGTTGTTCCTACCCCCGCGGTTGCATATCTTGTAAAAGATTACGGATATGATGCCGGCGTAATGATAAGCGCGTCGCATAATCCGTGCGAATATAACGGGATTAAAATTTTCCAGTCCACGGGATATAAACTCCCCGACGAGATGGAGGAGGAAATCGAGGCCATAATTCTCGACGACGCAGTTCAGCCTCCCGTTATGCTCGGCGGAGCAGTCGGAAAAATGATTTGGGCTCAGAATGCTGTCAGGGATTATATCAATCATGTTGCATCAACCGCAGATAAACAGTTTTACGGAATGAAAATCGCCCTTGACTGCGCTAATGGTTCAGCGAGCGTTACGGCAAACGGTTTGTTTAAACAGCTTGGCGCGGAGTGCGTTGTTATAAATGCAAATCCGGACGGTGTAAATATAAACAAGGACTGCGGTTCAACTCATATTGAAGGACTCGGAAAATTCGTAAGAGAAAATGGTTTTGATTTAGGATTTGCGTTTGACGGAGATGCCGACAGACTTCTTGCAGTTGATGCTTCGGGTAAACTTGTTGACGGCGACGAACTTATGGCGATATGCGCAAAGTTTTTAAAAGAACACGACAGACTTAACGGAAATACTCTCGTTGCTACAGTAATGAGTAATATGGGATTATTTAAGTTTTGTGATAAATACGGTATTAACTGTGAAAAGACAAAGGTTGGCGACAGATACGTTCTTGAAAGAATGCTTGAAAAAGGCTATCATATCGGCGGCGAGCAGTCGGGTCATATAATATTCCTTGACTACGCAACGACCGGCGACGGTCAGCTTTCTGCGGTACAGGTTTTAAATATTATAAGAGCAACGGGAAAATCGCTTGCCGAACTTGCATCCGAAATTGAAATTTATCCTCAGGTTCTTAAAAACGTTAAGGTTTCTTCGTTCGGTAAACTCAGACTCGCAGAGGATGAGGATGTCAAAATCGCGATTCAGGAGGCGGAAAAAGAACTCGGCGACAACGGCAGAGTTCTCGTCAGAGCATCCGGCACGGAGCCTCTGGTACGTGTAATGATAGAGGGCAAGGATAAAGAACAGATTGATAAACTCAGCGATACAATCGCAGAGGTTGTCAGAGAAAGGCTTATTTAATGAGAACAGCTTCAGGGTGGAAAGATTATGAGCTTATAGACTGCTCGGACGGCGAACGTCTTGAGCGCTGGGGCGATGTGATTTTAATAAGACCCGACCCGCAGATTATATGGAAAACACCGAGGATACATCCTCTGTGGAAAAAGGCGGATGCAAGATACATCCGTTCGTCGTCGGGAGGCGGCAGGTGGGAGGTATACAGAAAACTCCCCGACCGCTGGACTATAGATTATAAAGAGCTTACGTTTAACGTTAAGCCCATGGGATTTAAACACACTGGTATTTTTCCAGAACAAGCGACTAACTGGGATTTAGCTGCAGAATGTATAAAAAGTGCGGGCAGACAGGTAAAGGTTCTCAATATGTTTGCATACACGGGAGCCGCCACTGTTTCAGCACTGAAAGCCGGCGCATCGGTTACGCATGTCGACGCGTCAAAAGGCATGGTTCAGTGGGCAAAAGAGAACGCGCGTTCATCTTCGGTTGAAGATAAGAGCGTAAGATGGCTTGTCGACGACTGCGTTAAATTTGTCGAACGCGAAATAAGGCGCGGAAATCATTACGATATTATAATTATGGACCCTCCGTCGTACGGAAGAGG
>JALEQX010000039.1 GCA_022763825.1 Oscillospiraceae bacterium
TGTGCTCCGCCCTCGACTATGCTTGTCGACGAAACAAGCGTCAGCTTCGCTTTTTTCTGAAGCTCGGGGATAGACAGAGCACCGCAGTTGCACATCGTCGAGCGAACCTTGCTCAGAGACAGCGCGACGTTGTCCTTTAACTTACCGGCGTACGGAACGTACGAATCGACGCCCTCCTCGAACGACAGCTTTTTGTCTCCGCCGAGGTCGTATCTCTGCCAGTTTCTCGCTCTGTTCGAGCCCTCGCCCCAGTATTCCTTATAATAAGTACCGCCGATGCTGATTTTGTTCGTCGGGCTTTCGTCGAAACGCGCGAAATATCTGCCGAGCATGATGAAATCCGCTCCCATAGCGAGCGCAAGAGTCATGTGGTGGTCGTAAACGATACCGCCGTCGGAGCATACGGGGATATAGATTCCGGTCTTATCAAAATACTCGTCTCTTGCCTTGCATACGTCGATAAGCGCGGTAGCCTGTCCTCTGCCTATGCCCTTTGTCTCTCTGGTAATGCAGATAGAGCCGCCGCCGATTCCGACTTTAATAAAGTCCGCACCGCTCTCGGCAAGGAATCTGAATCCGTCCGCGTCTACGACGTTTCCGGCTCCGACCTTAACGCTGTCTGAGTAATTCTTTCTTATCCAGTCGATAGTAAGCCTCTGCCACTCCGAAAAGCCCTCGGACGAATCTATGCATAAAACGTCCGCGCCCGCTTCGATAAGCGCGGGAACTCTCTCGGCGTAGTCTCTTGTATTAATACCGGCGCCGACAACATAACGCTTTGAGGAATCGAGAAGCTCGTTCGGGTTCTGCTTATGGCTTTCGTAGTCCTTTCGGAAAATGAGATAGCAAAGTCTGCCCTCGTCGTCGATTATCGGCAGAGAATTAAGCTTGTGCTCCCATATAATATCGTTCGCCTCTTTAAGAGTCGTACCCTCCTTTGCCCATATAAGCTTTTCAAACGGAGTCATAAATTCCTTTACCTTTAAATCCGTCGGCATACGGCTGACCCTGTAATCACGGCTTGTTACTATTCCTAATAATTTGCCGTCCGGCGTTCCGTCCTCTGTAACGGCAATCGTCGAATGCCCCGTACGCGACGTAAGCGCGAGAACATCGGCAAGCGTATCCTCGGGTGTAATATTTGAATCGCTCTTTACGAAGCCTGCCTTATAATTCTTAGCGCGTCTGACCATATCGGCCTCGTCCTTGACGGACTGCGAGCCGTATATAAACGAAACTCCGCCCTCGACGGCAAGAGCGACGGCGAGCCTGTCGCCCGAAACCGACTGCATGATAGCGGAGACTAGAGGTATATTCATTGTGATTGCGGGCTGTTCGCCCTTTTTAAACTTGACGAGCGGGGTTTTCAGGCTTACGTTCGCGGGAACGCACTCGCTCGAGGAGTATCCCGGGATGAGAAGATACTCGTTAAAAGTATGTGACGGTTCATTGATAAAGGTTGCCATAAAATTCATCCTTCCCATGTAAATTAATTTATTTTATCATATAACGGAATGCCGGCGCAACCCCCAAAATCAATTTTAAAAAAATTTATTTAAAGCAATAAAATCAATCCGCAGACAGCGATTTACTGAGTTGTATTTTTTATCGAAAATAATTTTAATTGTCATTAAAAGAATAATAATGTGCATTTCGTACTAATTTTCTGCATTTCGTTCCCTTTTTATTGACATTTTATTTTTTTGTTATAAAATAATAATTACAAGCATATTTTTACAGGTTAAATATGCGATTTTTATCAAAAAAGCGGAGGTAAATCATGATATGATTCCCGAACCGCTTTCGGTAAGCGGAACATTCCTCGTTGATGAACAGAATGAAAAGGAGTTCTCCGTCGATTATATTTATACGGGAAACGACGACACCGACCCGGATGAAGATATCGATTTAAATTTCCTTTATCCGTGGTTCTATTATGACGAGGGTCAGGAATGCGCGGTATTTAACATTCACAAAAACCGCCTCGGAACCTGATTCCGGGGCGGTCAGTTTTTATATTTTCAATTTATTTAACCGGCGGGAATGTTACGGCGTTCCAAAAGCAGAGTCGAAAGACCCGCCCTCGCGCACTCCGCCGCGGCGGCGAGTCTGCCGTTACCGGCGCCTATTACGATTACGTCATAAGTTTTCATATTTTTTCATGACCTCGTCTTTCTGTATATCAGGCACGGGAAAATCAATTTCCATGCCGTATTCTGTAATATTATACATCAAATATATTTAGTAATCGATACCGTTTATTTTGTATAATAAGAAACAAAAAGCACGGATGTGTCCGAACACCCGCGCTTTTATATTTAAGTGATTAGCAGACAGTGATCAGTGAACAGCATTATACCTCTAACCGCTGCCTGCTGCCGTAACACATCAATCGTTATCGTTCGTAAATCCCATAACCTCCAACGGGTCGGACACAACGCCGTTTACCCTCATTTCAAGATGAAGATGCGCCGTCGAATCGCTCTTTTCGCACGGGATTTCTCCGACATAACCGATGCACGAACCCGCCGAAATAAGTTCGCCCGACTTGCAGTTTATCGTCTGGGGCTGGAGACCGCAGTATCTCGACGTTACTCCCCCGCCGTGGTTCATCTCCACGACCGTACCCCACACGGTATCGTCGTACACGGCGGTGACCTTACCCTCGGCAATCGCCTTTACGCCGTCGCCGTACGAACATGTAAAGTCAATTCCCGCGTGGCTTCGCCAGTCGCCCATAATCTCGTTGTAAACGGGAGTTTCGGCTGAGTATTCGCGCAGAATCTCCTTGCCCAACGGCAGATTGTACGACTCGGGAGCTTTGCTCTCGGTTGCCGAAACCGTCTTTGCGCTCGTCGGTTCCTCAGTCGTTTCCGGCGCGGTTTTCGCGGTTATTCTCTCGTCCTTTTCAAAATTGAGAGGCGTGTCAACCTGTCTGTTCGCGGTCGTCTGCGATGTCGTCGGCAGCGTCGTAACCTCGTTGTCGGGTTCTGTTTTCAGCACCGAATTCGCAACGCCTAACCCCACGAGAGTTACCGCGGCAATGCACGAGGCGACGGCGGCGGTCAGTTTCTTTTTCGAATTTATTTTCTTTGAATTGTAATCGTCATTCATCATACGTACCGTTCCTTTCCGATAAAATTATGCCCCGGAAGGAAAAATCTATACGTATTTTCAAAAAACAAAAATTTTTTTCACTTTTTACAAACAAACGTTTGCTTTTTTTGAAAATATGTGTTAGAATGGTTAAGAACAAAAGTTCGATTAATTTTTCACGGTGATAAAATGAAAGAAATTAACGCAACTCAGCAGAGAATATACGAATATCTCGAGGAGCGCATGCAGACGGGCTATCCGCCCTCGGTCAGGGAGATCTGTCAGGCTGTCGGACTCAAGTCAACCTCGTCCGTACAGGCTAACCTTGACGCGCTCGAAAGGGCGGGCTACATCGAGCGCGACCCGATGCTCAAACGTTCCATCCGTCTTGTTACAAAGGGGGACGACAACGTAACGAACGTTCCGATTGTCGGCACCGTCACCGCGGGCATGCCCATCCTCGCTGTCGAGCAGATAGAGGGATATCTCCCGTACTCCGGGCGCGTTTCGTCGGACAAACCGCTTTTTGCGCTCAAGGTTCGGGGCGATTCCATGATAAACGCGGGCATTTTCGACGGAGATATCATTGTCGTTGAGAAAACGCCGACGGCTTTAAACGGCGAGATTGTCGTAGCCATGGTCGAGGACGAGGCTACCGTTAAGCGTTTTTATAAGGAAAACGGTCATTTCCGCCTCCAGCCGGAAAACGACGACTATGAGCCGATTATCGTAAACGAAGTCGTAATTCTCGGCAAGGTCGTGTCGCTTGTACGCTATTTTTAACTTGACATAATCAAAATTATAGTATACTATATTATTGTATAATATATTATTTAACGGAGGTTATATCATGGACGCATTGGCAGTATTTTTTGACTTTCTCGGCGGTTTCTTCAAATGGCTCTCTATCTTCTTTGATAAACTGTTCCATTATAAGAATGAATCGTTTACAAAGTAAGAATTAAGAAAACGCGCAGTTGGGATTTTCCGGGCTGCGTTTTTTTCGTAAACTGATTATATAATTCGTTTTATTGGTTAACTGCAAATGAAAAAAATCTCTTCCGCACAGATGTGCTCCGGTCCTCTTTTCGGACCGATGATACGATATACCATACCTATAATTCTCACAGGGGTTTTACAGCTTCTCTTCAACGCCGCCGACCTGATTGTCGTAGGTCAGTTCTGCGGTAACGTCTCCGTTGCCGCCGTCGGTGCGACAAGCGCTCTTATAAATCTGCTCGTAAATTTATTTATAGGTCTGTCAGTCGGCGCCGGCGTGCGCGTTGCGCAGTCGCTCGGTGCGGGAAACGCCGACGACACTCACAGAATCGTTCACACGTCGATTCCGACTGCGATAATCGGCGGTATTATTCTCACCGTAATAGGTCTGTTCTTTTCCGAGGGGCTTCTCAGATTAATGGGTACGCCCGACGACGTTATAGATTTGTCCGCGGTATACATGAAAATCTACTTCTGCGGTATAACGTCGGCAATGCTATATAACTTCGGCTCCGCAATTTTACGAGCCGCAGGCGACACGAAAAGTCCGCTTATATACCTGACGATAGCGGGCGTTATCAACGTCATATTCAACGTCATATTCGTCCGCGCGTTTAATATGGACGTGGCGGGAGTCGCACTTGCAACGTCGATATCACAGACGGTTTCGGCGATACTCATTATTATAAAACTGATAAAAAGAGACGACGAATGCAAGCTGACGTTAAAGAAAATGAGAATCCATATTAACGCCCTCAACAAAATTATGAGCGTCGGAATTCCCGCCGGCATACAGGGTTCGCTTTTCTCGATTTCCAACGTTATAATTCAGTCGTCGATAAACTCGTTCGGCTCGCTCGTAATGTCGGGCTGTTCTGCGGCAATGAGTCTTGAGGGATTCGTTTACACGACGATGAACTCGTTTCATCAGACCGCGCTCAACTTCACCGGTCAGAACTTCGGCGCGGGAAATTACAAGCGCGTGGGCAAGATAGCCGGCATCAGCCTGATGTACGTTTCTATTGCCGGCATAGTTGCGGGCAGCGCGGTTTATTTCTGCGCAAAGCCCCTGCTCTCGATTTACATAACCGACTCGCCCGAGGCAATAGCCTACGGAATTCTTCGGCTCGGCTATGTTTGTCTGCCGTATTTCCTGTGCGGTATAATGGACACGACAACCGGTATTTTAAGAGGCATGGGACGCTCCGTTTCGCCTATGATTATAACGGTTCTCGGCGCATGCGCGTTCAGAATCGTCTGGATATACACGATTTTCAGAGTCGAAAAATTTCACACGCTCGAATGTCTTTTCGTATCGTATCCGATATCGTGGATTCTGACGTTCGCGGCAGAATTTATACTGTTCTTGATAATTTATAAAAAATATGTCAAAAAAAGCATTGAATTAAAAAAGAGCGAAGCGGAGGCTTAGAAAATGATAATGCCGTTTGCAAATAAAATACCCGTAATCGACGAGAGCTGTTTTATCGCCGAAAACGCGTCGATTATCGGCGACGTTACGATAGGCAGGGATTCGTCCGTATGGTTCGGCGCGGTGATAAGGGGCGACGCGGAAAAAATCATTATCGGCGAGAAGTCGAATGTGCAGGATAACGCCGTAATACACTGCGACCCGAGATATAAAACCGTCATAGGAAACGGTGTGACGATCGGTCATTCGGCAATAATCCATTCCGCCGAGATAGGCGACAACGTTCTCGTCGGCATGGGCGCGATAGTTATGAACAAAGCGAAAATCGGTAAAAATTCGATTATCGGAGCAGGCGCGCTCGTCACAGAGTCGACTGTAATTCCTGAAAATTCGGTCGCGTTCGGCTCCCCCGCAAAGGTCGTAAAAAAAACCACGCCGGTACAGAATTTGATGAATAAAACAAACGCCTCGTCGTATGTCGGCGAGGGGAAGAAATATAAAAAAATAAAATAGAATTAATCAAATTATTTTTGCCCGATTGTTAAACAAATTTTTGCCCGATTGTTAAACAAAAGAGCGAACCGTTTATCCGCGGTTCGCTCTTTTTATTTACAATTGTTTTATAAATCTACTTTCGGAAGTCCCTTAAGGCTCTCTTCCAGCGCTTCATCCGTAAGAACAGAGTCCTTCATAAGTCCGTCGTTGTACTGACCGTATGCGACCATATCGAAGTAGCCCGTGCCGGTAAGTCCGAACAGAATCGTCTTTTCTTCTCCCGATTCCCTGCACTTTAACGCCTCGTCAATCGCGGCTCTTATCGCGTGACTGCTCTCCGGTGCGGGGAGAATTCCCTCTATGCGTGCAAACTGCTCCGCCGCCGCGAAAACCTCGGTCTGTTTTACTGTTGCCGCTCTCATATAGCCGTCGTGATAAAGCTGAGAGAGAATACTGCTCATGCCGTGGTAACGGAGTCCGCCCGCATGAATCGGCGAGGGCATGAATCCGCTGCCGAGCGTGTACATTTTTGCAAGCGGGCAAACCATTCCCGTGTCGCAGAAATCGTAAGCATACTTACCTCTCGTAAGGCTCGGACATGACGCGGGCTCAACGGCTAAGAAATCGTAATTCGCTTCGCCTCTTAACTTCTCGCCCATGAACGGGGAGATAAGACCGCCGAGATTTGAACCGCCTCCGGCACAGCCGATAATAAGGTCGGGCTTTACACCGTATTTGTCGAGAGCGGCTTTCGCTTCAAGTCCTATAATGCTCTGATGAAGAAGAACCTGATTTAAAACGGAGCCGAGAACATATCTGTAACCCTCGTGAGTAACAGCGGTTTCAACCGCTTCGGAAATAGCGCATCCGAGCGAACCGGGAGTATCGGGGAAACGCTCTAAAATCTCTCTGCCGACCTTAGTCGTGTTCGAGGGAGACGGAGTTACGTCCGCGCCGTATGTTCTCATAACCTCACGGCGAAACGGCTTCTGTTCGTAGCTCGTCTTAACCATATATACCTTACAGTCGAGTCCGAGATAAGCGCACGCCATCGACAGCGCAGTACCCCACTGACCCGCTCCGGTCTCGGTTGTAACGCCCTTTAATCCCTGCTGTTTTGCGTAATAAGCCTGTGCGATAGCGGAGTTGAGTTTGTGCGAACCGGAAGTGTTGTTGCCTTCAAATTTAAAATAAATCTTCGCAGGCGTATCGAGAGCTTTTTCAAGATTGTATGCCCTGACAACCGGCGATGGTCTGTATGTTTTATAATAATCAAGTATTGTCTGCGGGATTTCGAAATACGCGGTATCGTTGTCAAGCTCCTGCTTTACAAGCTCGTCGCAGAAAACGCCGTCAAGCTCCTCTGCCGTCATGGGTTTTAACGTACCGGGATTTAAAAGGGGCGCGGGCTTGTTCTTCATATCCGCGCGGACATTGTACCATGCCTTCGGTACCTCGTCTTCGGACAAATAAATTTTGTAAGGGATTTTTTCGCTCATTTTCTTTTACTTCCTTTCATCTGTCTGCGGAACTAAAAAAACTCCCGTCCCGCAGTTACTCAAAAAATAACTGCCGGGACAGGAGATAAAGTTCCTGCGGTGCCACTCGGCTTGACGGATATACCGTCCGCTCTGCGTATGCTGTCACATACCGACCTTTCGTAACGGAGAGTCCGCTCCGTCTCGCCTACCGTCCGTAAATAAAAAAACACGGATTTCCGCTCGCCCTCATAAGCCCATTCACATACACTCTGACCGCCCCGCTTCCACCGTCCGGGACTCTCTGAACGCCGAATATATATGCTACTCACTCTTATTCAACGGTTTATAATTTGAATTATACACACTTTTTTCGTTATGTCAATAATCTTTGAAAATATTTTTTAAATTGAATTTTTATTCGTATGTATTCTGTTAAAATTATATGAAATTATTGACTTTGCAAGTTATTTTATTTATAATATCAATATTAATGCATACGGAGTGATTTTATGTCATCATCATCTAATATCAGAAAACTGCTCGTTTTCTTATCGTGTCTTGCTTCTCTCGTTGTTTTATGCGCGGTTACGGCATTCGCGGAGGACTACGGTAACTTCAGATACACGAAGTCCGAGGACGAGTCTTACATAATCATCACCGGTTATAATTCGGACTCGGAAACTCCCGAGACGATTGATATTCCCGACGCTATCGACAACATCCCCGTTACGACGATATCCGACGACGCGTTTAAAAATAACGAGGCTATCGGCGACGTGGTTTTCCCCGATTCCGTTACGGATATCGGCACGGCGGCGTTCGCAAACTGCGATAATATTAAATACGTCATTCTCGGCAAGGGCGTTAAGAATATCGGCGCGTCCGCTTTCTACGAGTGCACGAATCTCGAAAGCATTTATATGTTCGACGAGGTTGAGACTATCGGTTCAATCGCATTCAAGGACTGTTCCGCGTTAAAGAGCGTAAGACTCAGCGAGAAACTCAAGACAGTTGACAGAGGCGCGTTCTTCAACTGCACTTCTCTTAAAAATGTAACTCTCCCCGCGTCCGTTACAGAAATCGGCGACTATGCGTTCGGCGTATTCCAGGACGGCAACGTTGTTTCTCCCGAAAACGGATTCACGCTCATTTCATCCTCGGACACTGCAAAAAAATATGCGTCCGAGGCTAAAGTCAGCATCAAAAACGCCGAAACCTGCGAGCACGACGGCGAATGGAGTGTAGTCAGAGTCGCTTCCGATTCCTACACGGGTTATGAATTCAGAACATGTTCAAGGTGCGGAATTCTTGAAATTAAAGAAAATCACGACATTCCCCCCGTCGACGATACCGGCGCGGCTGTAAGTATCAGCTTGATTTTCGTTTTGATTATCGCATTCTGTATACTTATGTACTTCTATGTTAAGAAGTCGCACAAAAGACGCGACAAGGCTATTGAAGAATACGCCAAGGAACATCCCGAAGAGGCAAAAAAGGCGCGCGAAGCCGAACGGGCAAGAAAAGAAGCCAAGAAAGCTAAAAAAGCCGCGAAAAAAAAGAAATAATTAATATTATTCGGAAGCCTGTATAAAACGCACGGCTTCCGTTTTTTTTCACTTGAATATAATATTTTTATATGCTAAAATAAAAATGCAAAAAAACATGAAAGGAATTTTATTGCTATGAAAAAAATAACAGCAGTCATTCTCTCGTTTGTTATGCTCCTTGCGCTGTGCGTACCCGCATTCGCTGCCTCAGGAGTCGCGGCAAAGGACATTATAATGGGAGACCTCGATTCAAATAAAAAAATAACCGCCTCCGACGCAAGACTTGCATTAAGAGCCGCGTCAAAGCTCGATGTAAACAACTACGACGTCAACGCTTACGACACCGACGGCAACGGAAAACTCACCGCCTCCGACGCAAGAACAATACTCAGAGTTGCGGCTAAACTTCAAAATTTTGATATCGGATTTGACGCAAACGGTGTTCCGAACGCTGTCAGCGCATTTTCGAGAAACGCTTACAGCGTGGACGCGTCCATGAAATCCGAGGGCGTCAGCATGGATTTAAACATGATAGTAAGCGGGGAAAACATTTATATGGACATCGGCGATATGCTCAATTTAGGCACAATCAGCGGCGTTCTTATCGTTGATAAAAAATTCTATGCCGTAGATCTCGCCGGAAAAACCGCTATTGCAGTTCCCGACAACATGCTGAATAATATGGGCGAGGACATGGATATTTCAGGTATGATGGCTCAGATGTCAAAACTTTTCGTAGTTGATTTTGACGAGATAAGCGAAACCAAAACCGACGACGGAAAGGACGCTCTGCGCTACTCCAAGACGACTGACGACGGATTCTATTCGGCTTATTACGTTGACTATATGGGCAGACTTCTCTCGTTTGAGGGCGGAACAATAAACGCAGACAAAACGCAAATCACCGTCGATACGACAATAACATTTAAATCCTTCTCGGGCAACGTTGATTCTTCGATTTTTGATATAAGCAGTTACGTTGTTATGTAATTAAAACAAAATACTTCTCCGGCAGATATTTTCAGTCTGCCGGAGATTATTTTATTTAAATATCGTTTGTATTAATTTATATGCCCCCGGCGGAGAGTATGTAAACGAATCCATATGCTCCCCTTCAAAAAAGTAACGCGTATCGGTATTGATATTTTCACCCGAAAAACTGTCGACGATTATCAATTTTACTTTCATTTTTTCGGGGATAATGCTCTTTATAAAGACTCCCGCATGCATGCCCTCTTTGACTCCGGGGGTTTTCTCCGCAAGACCCGCAAAATTGGGCGTAAGCTCGACAAAAATTCCGTAGTCCTCGACGGAACGTATAATTCCGGGCACGGTCTCGCCGACGGAAAAGAGCGAGGCATTTTCGCTCCACGTACCGAGCAGTTCCTTGTGTGAGAGAAGAACGCGCCCGTCGGAATCAATGCTTTTGACAACGGTTTTTATGTTCTGATTCACTCTCAGCCGTACATCGGGGTGCGGAATTCTCGACACGGATATGCCGTCGATGGGAAGCAGAGCGGAAATTCCGCATCCTATATCGCAGAACGCGCCGAACGGCTCCAGGTGCGTGACTTTTGCGCCGATAACGTCGCCGGGGCTTAAACTGTTTATGTATTTCTCACGGCATTCGTCCTGAGCAAGCCTACGGCTTAACAGAGCATAGCGCCCGTTTTCGGAATCATCTATTATATCAACGACTTTAAAGCATACGATTTTATTGACTCTTGAAATAATTGCAATATCGCGCGCCGTTCCCTCGCGTATGCCCTCGGCGCAGTCCTCACGCGGGATAATTCCGCGCATACATCCCAAATCGACGTGCAGATTGTGTTCGGAATCGCACAGGATAACGCGCGAGGACAGAATTTTCGAATTCAGCATGGCGTCCCTAACCGCCCCCGCCGTATAACATGACGGTCTGCCGTTTTCGCTCTCGGGCTTGTAAACACTCATATATAAACTCCCTTTCTTAATAACCTTAAACCTCGTAATTAATGTATATGTGTTTCTTTCATAACATATCACAATAAGGGGCTTCACTTATGAAACGAATTGTGTTAAAATTAAAAGGGGTGATACGATGGACGTACATGTAGGAGATATTTTGGAAATGAAAAAACCGCACCCGTGCGGCTGTAAGGAATTTCTGCTGTTAAGAGTGGGAATGGACTTTAAAATAAAATGCCGTAACTGCGGACATGAAATCATGCTCCCCCGTTCAAAGGCGGAAAAAAATATAAAGAAAATAATGAAACAATAATTTACCGAGGTAAATTATTATTTCAGTGATTAGCGGTCAGTTGTCAGCAGTCAGTATTACATAATTTCTAACCACTGCCCACTGCCTGCTGTCCGCTGCAATAATTTATCATTAAAATTACAACAACAAAACGGAGTCGGTTTTTTCGACTCCGTTTTCGAATTTAAGAAAAAAGATTTTTTTGTTGTTTTTTACCGAATAATGTTTACAAAAAAGATATTATATGTTAGAATAAATTCGTTTGCAGAACATCCTGCAAACCTCGGAGTTACCTATAAACGGTAGGCGGTTTAGCCCTTTTTATTTGAGAGGGCACTTGCCCTCTTATTTTATTAAGGGGGTGATGCCAATGGCAGAAGCAATTATTTACATAACCATCGTTATGATTATTGTAGTAACCATTTGCAAAAAAAAATAACCGCCCTGTTCCCAAGTCGGCAGTTATTTTTTAATTACCTTGGGATAAACCGTCTATCGGGTAACTCCCTGTATTTACAGTATAAACATTTATCCCCGATTTGTCAATACCTACAAAAGCATATTACACAAAATGCGAAATATACGGAGCCGACATTTACGCCGGCTCCGTGTTTTGTATCTTATTCGGTTTTACATTAAATACATATCAAACCGGACGAACCGGATGATTTCGGATAAAGGAAGGATTTTTCATCGGCGAAGCCGGTACATAAGTACCGCAAGACGATAAAAATTCTTTATGCGCCGAAAGGGACGGTTCCTCTCTTACGCCTTGCCCGCGCAGCCGAGTACGTCGTTGATCTTATGCTCTACCATATCCTTGATTGCGGTTCTGGCGGGAGCGAGATACTGACGGGGATCGAAATGATCGGGATGCTCTGCAAAGTACTTACGGATGGAAGCGGTCATTGCAAGACGGAGGTCGGAGTCAATGTTGATTTTGCAGACAGCCATCTTAGCGGCCTTAGCAAGCTCGGACTCGGGAATGCCGATAGCGTTGGGCATGTTTCCGCCGTAGGTGTTGATTTCCTTAACGAACTCCTGAGGAACGGACGAAGCGCCGTGGAGAACGATGGGGAATCCGGGAAGTCTCTTGCCGACTTCTTCAAGAATATCAAGGCGAAGCTTGGGGTCCTGACCGGGTTTGAACTTGTATGCACCGTGAGAGGTTCCGATAGCGATAGCGAGCGAGTCAACGCCGGTTCTCTCTACGAAATCCTGTACCTCTTCGGGTCTGGTGTAGCAAGCGTTATCGTCGGAAACGTTAACGTCGTCCTCGATACCTGCAAGCTGACCGAGTTCGCCCTCAACTACAACGCCGTGAGCGTGAGCGTACTCAACAACCTTAGCGGTAAGAGCAACGTTCTCCTCATAAGGATGATGAGAACCGTCAATCATAACGGATGTGAAACCGCCGTCGATACAGCTCTTGCAGATGTCGAAATCTGCGCCGTGGTCAAGGTGAAGAGCGATGGGGAGGCCGGTCTCGATAACGGCAGCCTCAACGAGCTTGGTAAGGTACGTATGGTTAGCGTACTTTCTCGCTCCTGCGGAAACCTGAAGAATAAGGGGAGCCTTAAGCTCTGCGGCAGCCTCGGTGATACCCTGAACTATCTCCATGTTATTAACATTGAAAGCGCCGATGGCGTAACCGCCTTCGTATGCTTTTTTGAACATTTCCGTTGTTGTTACAAGTGGCATATTTAACACTCCTAAATGTAAAATTTTCTACGTTTAACATTATATACGCCCTAAATAAGTTTGTCAATAAGCAGAGTTCTTCGCTTTTTCTTTCTTTTTCGCAAGATAGGGCTTTATATCGAATCTGTATATCGCGATTGCGACGGAGACAAGGCTCATGGAGTCTGCAAACAGAGCCTCCCACATGTGAAACGTAACGTTGTAAACAACCCACATTATCGCCGTCGGAACGTTTAAAAATCTGATCTTTCTCGGATTTTTCATCGAATACGCGGCGGTCGAAAAGAGTTTTCCGATAAGCGGGAAAACCGACAGCCATCCGTCCCATGTGAGAATCGCAGAAACGGTGAATACCGCCATGAATATGAGCATTGCGATACGCGTGCTTTTGCCCTTTTCGTCAAGCTTTAAGTACGTGAAATTTCTGACGAAGCCGAGCACGTTAAGAACGCACCCCGTATATGCGCCGACGAGCAGATACTGTATGCCGAATATAAATTCCGACGTAAGTTTAATAAGCACGATATTCTTATGCTTGTTGCTCTGAAATGCGATAAACGTTAAAATAATTCCTATAAATCCGACAATTCGCACGAATAAATCGGATTTTATAAATTCCATGAACGTCATTAAAGCTTTTTAAGCTCCCCGTCAAGTATTTCGCCGATGAGAACGGGGTTGCCCCTGCCCTGCGTTTTCGCCATGACATGACCCATTATCGCTTTCGCGGCGGCAGTCTTGCCCTTCTTATAATCCGCGACGGACTTCGGGTTTGATTCTATAGCGGAAAGAACGGCTTTCAGAAGCGTATCTCTGTCATTTATCTGATTCAAATCATTGTCCTTAACGTATTTTACGGGGTCGGTATCGTTCTCCCAGAGAGCCTTGATAACCTTTTTGCCGACAGAGGAATTTATCTCCGACGTTCCGAGCATCTCTGCAATCGAGGCAAGGTGTTCGGGCGAAATTTTTACATTATAAGAATCCGCGTCGAGAAGCTTCATCACATCGGAAATAATGAGGTTTGCGAGGATCTTGTGATAACTTGTGCATTTCGATGCCTTTTCGAAATAATCCGCAATCTCCATTTCGTTCGTTATAAGCTCCGCGTCATAAGGCGTGAGCGAATATTTTTCGACGTATAATTTCTTTCTTACGTCGGGAAGCTCGGGAATGGAATCGGTGAGCTTCTTTAATTTTTCGTCCGAAGTAATAATCGGCGCAAGGTCGGGATCGGGGAAATAACGGTAGTCGTTCGCGTCCTCTTTCGTTCTCATGGTAAACGTCTTACCGCTTGCCTGGTCGTAACGGCGAGTCTCCTGTACTATCGTTCCGCCCGCCTCGAGTTCGTCGACCTGGCGTTTATATTCATACTCAATAGCTTTCTGAATGAACGTAAACGAGTTTAAGTTCTTCATTTCCGTTCTCGTGCCGAATTTCTCCTCGCCCTTCTTTCTGACGGAGAGGTTAACGTCGCATCTGAGCGAACCCTCCTGCATCTTACAGTCGGAAATACCCGTGTAAAGAATAATGGCGCGAAGCTTCTTCATATAAGCTACGGCTTCCTGAGCGCTTCTGATGTCGGGCTCGGAAACGATTTCGATAAGGGGAACACCGCAGCGGTTGCAGTCGATAAGCGTACCCTTGCCGGGGATGTGGACAAGTTTGCCTGCGTCCTCTTCTATATGAATTCTCGTAATTCCTATTTTCTTAGCCCCGTTCTCGCCCTCGATTTCAAGCCAGCCGTGTTCGCACAACGGCAGGTCGTACTGCGAAATCTGATAAGCCTTGGGCAAATCGGGATAAAAATAGTTTTTTCTGTCCTGTTTCGAATACTTTGCAATAGTGCAGTTCGTCGCAACACCCGCCTTTATCGCATAGTCGACGACCTTGCCGTTGAGCACGGGAAGCGTGCCGGGCATGCCCATACATACGGGACAGCACTGCGTATTCGGTTCGGCTCCGAACGAAGTGGGACAGCCGCAGAATATTTTGGTTTCGGTCTTTAACTCGCAGTGAACCTCGAGTCCTATGACCATTTCGTAACCTTTATAATAATTCATTTAAACTCTCTCCTTTCGTCCGTTATTTATTAAGATGATACGCGCCGGTCTCGCGCTCGAACGCGAAGCCTAATCTGTACAGCGTTTTCTCGTCGAACGCCTTGCCCAGCAGCTGCATACCTACGGGCATACCGTCCTTATCCTCACCGCACGGCATACTCAGCGCGGGAATACCGGCTATGTTTACGGGAACGGTGTAGATATCGCCCATATACATCTCAAGCGGGTCGCTCGTTTTCTCGTTTAATTTATATGCGGCGGTCGGAGCGACGGGAGAAAGTATGCACGAATAATCTTTAAATATATTATTAAAATCACGCATAATCAGCGTTCTGACCTGCAATGCCTTTTTATAATAAGCGTCGTAATAGCCCGAGCTTAACGCGAAGCATCCGAGCATTATACGTCTCTTGACCTCGCTGCCGAAGCCCTCGCTTCTCGTATTCTTGTAAAGCTCGGTGATATCCTCGTAATTTTTCGACCTGTAACCGTAGCGTACGCCGTCGAATCTCGAAAGGTTTGACGAAGCCTCGGCGGAGGAAATAACGTAGTATGCAGGCAAAGCGTATTTCATTGTCGGAATAGAAACCTCCTCGACAACGGCTCCCATTTTCTCGTATACTTTGGCGGCGTTAAGAACCGCGGACTTTACATCCTCGCCGATGCCCTCGCCGAAATACTCCTTTGGCAGAGCTATCTTCATGCCCTTTACGTCCTTGCCTATATCCTCCGAGAGATTACCGGGTTCTCTGTCAACGGACGTAGAATCGAGTTTATCGTGTCCGGCTATTGCGTTAAGAACAATCGCGGAGTCCTTAACAGTTTTGGTAAGCGGTCCTATCTGGTCAAGCGACGAGGCGAACGCGACGAGACCGTTTCTCGAAACGGAGCCGTATGTCGGCTTCATTCCGACAACTCCGCAGAACGCGGCGGGCTGACGTATGGAACCGCCCGTGTCCGAACCGAGCGCGAAAGGAGCCTCGTTCGAAGCGACCGCGGCCGCCGAACCGCCCGAGCTTCCGCCGGGTACGCGTGATAAATCCCTCGGATTGTGAACTATCTTGAACGCCGAATTCTCATTAGTAGAACCCATGGCGAATTCGTCCATGTTCGTCTTGCCGAGCATTACCGCGCCCTCTTCGTTTAACTTGTTATAAACGAACGCGTCGTAAGGCGGAACGAAATTCTCGAGCATTTTCGAAGCGCACGACGTAATCTCGCCCTTTGTGCATATATTATCCTTAAGTCCGTACGGAATTCCCGTAAGAGAGGATGACTCTCCGCGGGCAATCTTTTCGTCGGCTTTTTTAGCGCCGTCAACAGCCGTTTCCTCGCAGAAACGCAGGTACGCGCCTATTTTTTCGTCGGAGTTTTTGGCGTATTCAAGATATTCTTTCGTAAGTTCGTAAGATGATATCTCTTTATTTTTAAGCATTGAGCTTAACTGTTCAACCGTTAATTTACGTATATCCATCGTTCTGCCTCCTTACTCCACTACCTGAGGAACGAACACACATCCGTCCTCTTTCGCGGGGGCGGAAGCGAGAAGCTCGTCTCTGTCGGGTTTATTCGTGACCTCGTCGGGTCTGAAAACGTTGCTCATCGGAACAACGTGCGCGGTTATGTCAACATCGGACGTATCGATTCCCGCGAGCGTGTCGGCGAAATCTATAATCGAGCCGAGTTCTTTCTTCATGCTCTTTTTCTCGTCCTCGGAGAGGCTTAATCTTGCAAGATTTGCGACCGCGTCAACGTCTATTTCGACGGATTTTTTCTTCTTTTCTTCTTTTGCTTCGCTCTCGTGTTTTTCGAATGCGGAGCCTAAATTCAAAACTTCAAGCTGTGCGGGGTCTACGTAGTCGGGCGCGCCGGTGAGCGGACAGGACGCGTCTTTCGTCTTCGGAAACGCTATAACGTCTCTTAATGAATCCGCACCGACCATGAGCATTACGAATCTGTCAAGTCCGAACGCAAAGCCCGCGTGCGGGGGCGTTCCGTATTTAAACGCGTTGACCATGAATCCGAAACGGTCTTCAATCTGTTCGTCGGTAAATCCGAGAGCCTCGAACATCTTTGTCTGAACGTCGGGCTTATGAATTCTGACGCTGCCGCTTCCTAATTCGATACCGTTTAATACTACGTCATACGCCTGCGCTCTGACCCTGCCGGGGTCGGTCATCAGATACTGAATGTCCTCCTCGTACGGCATTGTAAACGGGTGATGAGTCGCCATGAATCTGTTTTCCTCGTCGCTCCACTCGAACTGCGGGAAGTCGGTGACTATCATGAATTTATAATCGTCTTTATTTCTTAAATGCTGAATATCGGCAACGTCGAGTCTTAAATTGCCGAGAACGCGTCTTACCGTCGCAAGTTTGTCCGCGCAGAAGAGAATGAAGTCGCCGGGTTCGGCCTTAACGGCCTTTACAATAGCGTCGATATCCTCTTTTGCAAAGAATTTCGTGAGAAGCGAATAAATCTCGCCGTCGGGTCTTATCGCAATCCACGCCATGCCCTTTGCGCCGTATGAAGCAGCTTTTTCGGTCAGATTCTCGATTACGGTACGCGTAAACTCCGCTCCGCCCTTTACGTTAATCGCTCTGACGACTCCGCCGTTGTCGGCAACCTTTCTGAATACGGAGAAACTGCACGTTTTCGCGATATCGGTAATATCGACTATCGGCAGACCGAATCTTAAATCGGGCTTGTCGCTTCCGTACACATCCATACATTCCGTCCATGTAAGGCGGGGGAACGTTTCGGTATATTCGACGCCCTTTATCTCCTTGAATATATGCTTGAATAATTTTTCAAGATGAACGAGAACGTCCTCCTGATCTACGAACGACATCTCCATGTCTACCTGCGTAAACTCGGGCTGTCTGTCGGCTCTCAAATCCTCGTCTCTGAAACATCTTGCGACCTGATAATACTTATCGATACCGCCGACCATAAGAATCTGCTTGAATATCTGAGGCGACTGGGG
Source organism: Oscillospiraceae bacterium (assembly GCA_022763825.1). GTDB lineage: Bacteria > Bacillota > Clostridia > Oscillospirales > Acutalibacteraceae > CALACW01. The sequence goes on from JALEQX010000039.1 coordinate 18,040, forward strand.
CAGCGCATAGAACGTGCCGGGATGAACACGGCTGGGAACTATGTAGTCTCTCGCGCCCTCGGGAGTCGACTTCATAAGCATGGGCGTTTCAACGCAGAGGAATCCCTCTTTGTCAAGATAATCCTCCGTAACTTTCTGAATCTTATGTCTTATTTTTAAATTATTAATCATAACCGGACGGCGAAGATCGAGGAATCTGTATTTAAGTCTCAGATCCTCTCTTATCTGTGCGTCGTCGTCAAGCGAAAACGGGAGCGTTTCGCACGTCGAGATAAGCTCTATCTTGTCAGCCATAAGCTCGACGGTACCCGTAACTATCTTTTCGTTTATCGTCTCCTCGTCGCGGAGTCTGACAACGCCCTCGCACAGCACGACGGACTGGTTGCGAAGTCCCTCGGCTACGGCGAATTCGTCGGGTGATAAATTCTGCGCGTTGCATACGACCTGCAAAACGCCCTCTCTGTCTCTTAAATCAAGGAAAATAACACCGCCCATATCGCGCTTCGTCAGCATCCAGCCCGTGACCGTGATTCGCTGACCGATATGGCTCTCGCGGACAAGTCCGCAGTATATCGTTCTTCTCAAAACAATTCCTCCTGTCTTAATTCGGGGAAAATAAAAAACCCCGTCCGATAATTCATAAGAATTATGGGACGAAGCATAATCTCCGCGGTACCACCCACCGTGACGCTTTCGCGCCCGCTCTGCCGTTACGGGATCAGAATTAATAATATGTAATCCGATAACGCAAGGATTAACGCTCCTTACACGTCTGCGCCTACTTGAATTAAATAAAACGTTCGGACAGAGACTCGGGGATGTTCTTCATATATACCGGACTGCCGGCTTTCCAGCGCCGCCGGCTCTCTTTGAATCGTTTGTATATACTACTCTTCCCGTCGCAGTCTTTATAGGATGTATTCATTTAATATCATTATATATATGTCGAAAAAAATTGTCAACCCGATTTTTTTAAATTTTTTTCAAAAAAGGCTTTACAAATCGAATTCTTTGTGATATGATAATAACGAAAACAATAATCATTATCGTTTAGAGGTGATAAAATGATCGCAAAACCGAAAAAGCACAGCAAAAAACGCGAAGCTATCCGCGAGGCTCTTATGAATACAAAGGAGCATCCGAGTGCGGAAATGCTTTATACAAAGCTAAAAAATGAAATCCCCGACTTAAGTCTTGCTACGGTTTACCGTAATCTCAATGAGTTTATCGCCGACGGCGATGCCATAAGCGTAGGATTTGTAAATTCGCAGGAGCGTTTCGACGGCAACACGAAGCCTCATACGCATTTCGTATGCGAAAAATGCTCGCGCGTTCTCGACCTTGACTGTTTTAACGAGGATTCCGTGCTCGACAGCTCGGCGCAGGAAGAATTCGGCGGTACGGTCAGATATCACTCTCTTGTTTTCTACGGGCTTTGCCCCGAGTGCGTAAATAACGCCGAAAGGCTTATTTAATATAAAATAAAAACTATAAAATTTAAATTTTCTATGGAGGTAATTATTATGAAAAAATGGGTATGTCCCGTATGCGGTTATGTTTACGAGGGAGACGAGCCTCCCAAGGAATGTCCTCAGTGCCACGTTCCCGGCAGTAAGTTCACCGAGCTTAAGGATGACAATAAAGTATGGGCTGCGGAGCATGTAGTAGGTGTTGCAAAGGGTGTTGACGAGAGAATTATCGACGGTCTTCGCGCTAATTTCAACGGCGAATGCTCCGAGGTCGGAATGTACCTTGCAATGGCAAGAGTCGCACACAGAGAGGGTTACCCCGAAATAGGTCTTTACTGGGAGAAGGCAGCTTACGAAGAGGCGGAGCATGCGGCTAAGTTCGCTGAAATGCTCGGCGAGGTCATAACCGACTCGACGAAGAAGAATCTTGAAATGAGAGTAGAAGCTGAAAACGGCGCGACTCTCGGCAAATTCGAGCTTGCAAAGCTCGCCAAGGAACTCGGACTCGACGCTATCCATGATACCGTTCACGAGATGGCAAGGGATGAAGCGAGACACGGCAAGGCTTTTGAGGGACTTTTAAAGAGATACTTCAATAAGTAAGGCTAAGAAAATATAATATTATTTTCTGCGATAAAAAACGAGACGCTTCCCGAAAAGGAAACGTCTCGTTTTCTGTTACTGTTTTTCAGCATAATTTCAGCATTAAAAAAATAACCGCCCAACCCTTCCAAAGTTAGCGGTTATTTAACCAAAAATGAAATTCAGGGCTAACCGTTTATCGTCGGGTCTGCCTTATTTCACTTATATTATACCATGTCGTGCAGGCGCACTGTGCCGAAGCGGTATGATTCAATGTTCTCCGAAACACACCGAATCTCTGATTCGGATTGTGTTTCGTGAGGTTATTATATCACGTTTTCGTCTGCCGCTTTTTCGATAAATTCGGCAAAAAGCGAGTCAGACCACGTAAACCATTCTCTTGTAAATTTATTCGGGTCGTCCGCGTAAAAGCCCTCATGCATACGGCACGTTCCCGCGTCGGTCGTATCGAGCATTTTTACGATCGAGAGCATTTCGTCCTTATCGTCAGACGTAAGTCCCTGCATGCTCAATGCTATATGCCATATGTAATCCTTCGGGGTGTGGGGGCTTCCCACGCCCCTTGCGAATTTGCCCTCGTAATAATACGGGTTGTCTTTGCTTAAAATAAATCTGCGCGTGTTTTTGTATATTTCGTCGTCCGGGGCGGAATAGCCAATGTATGGAATCGACAAAAGGCTCGGAACGTTCGCGTCGTCGAAGAAAAGGCGGTTTCCTCTGCCGTCTGTTTCGCACGCGTAAATTTTGCCGTACTTCTCGTTATCGCATACGGCGAATTTATTTATACCCTCCTTTATGTCGGCTCTCAATGAAATACACTCGGCGATAAGAGGCGAGTATTCGTTATTAAAATTTGACAGCATTTCGGACATGTATCCGAGTACCGCGCACGCAAACATATTCGAAGCAGTTAAATAACCGTATTCGCATGCGTCGTCGCTTGGTCTGAAGCCCGACCAAGTCATGCCCGTGTATTTTACGGGGCTGCCCATTCCGTCGTTGTGTAAAGTGTCATGATACGGGCAGTTCGTGCGCGAGAATCTGTACGGCGATTTTTCGAAATGGTGCTGCTCGGTTCTCCACACGGCGAGAATAATCTCCGCCGTCTCGGGCAGAACCTCCTTTATAAAATCAATGTCGCCCGTCTCTTTATAATAAAGATACATGAGTCTGACGGGGTAGCACAGAGAATCTGTTTCATACTTTCTCTCCCATACAATGTCCGCCTTTTTCGGTACGTCGTCGACGTGACCGTGACCGTTTGCCGATTCGTTAAACGCATTAGCGTACGGATCTTCTTTAATATAGTGAGACTGACGTCTGATTACGCCCTTTATAAGCTCCCGCGCTTCCTCGCAGTCCTTGCACAGCGAAACGTAATTTGACACCTGCGCCGTCGAGTCGCGAAGCCACATTGCGGGAATGTCTCCCGTTATGACGAAATAGGTCAAATCGCTCATTTTCTTAACCGCGGAGTCAATGGTGCTCGGGTAGCAAACCCTGTACATTTCGGCTAAATGCGGACTGAATTTCTCTATTTTCGGCGCGTATTTTTCAATATGAGAATCGACGGCTTCTTTTAAAGTCATCATTAAACATCCTTTTCTTTAAATGATATCGTGATTGAATCCCTTTGCATTTCGAGCTTTCTTAAACGAACGCCGGCAGAGTTAAACATTCTTTTTGACGCTTTCGTCATTTCGTCGGACGCGTATTTGTCCGAAAGGTACACGACCTCGGAAATGCCCGACTGAATAATCGCCTTTGCGCACTCGTTGCAGGGAAACAGCGCAACGTAGATACTGCACCCCTCGAGATTCGCTCCGCGCGCATTTAATATCGCGTTAAGCTCCGCGTGACAGACGTAAGGGTACTTCGTGTTGTATGCGGTTCCGTTTCGCTCCCACGGGTATTCGTCGTCGCCGCACCCTGCGGGAAAACCGTTGTAGCCGACGGACATTATTCTTTTTTTATCGTTGACAATGCATGCACCGACCTGCGTGTTCGGATCCTTGCTCCTTTTAGCGGCAAGCAGTGCAACGCCCATAAAACATTCGTCCCATGAAATATAGTCGCTTCGTTTTGACATGATACAACCCCCTTGGTATACTCTGTACCGCCTAAAACTTTACAAGCATTGCTTCGTCTGACAGCGTTTAACTGCGTCTTCAAACTTGACAGGCGCGCCAGCCTGCGTTTTCATCCTTGTTAAACACAGTCATACTTGCAATCAGAT
>JALEQX010000058.1 GCA_022763825.1 Oscillospiraceae bacterium
CCGACAGACTTTCAAAATCAAACGTATATGCTCTGTGCTCTGCGATTGAAAACAGTCCGAACACATTGGGCGAGGCTATGTGCGTGGGAACGCCGTGCGTGTCGGCTTATGTCGGCGGCGCTCCCGATATGGCTCAGGACGGAAAGGAAGCTCTGTTTTACAGAAACGACGACCCCGAGCTTCTCGCATGGAGGATAAAGCAGATTTTCGACAGCCGTGAAACCGCCGAAAAACTGTCTGAAAACGGCAGAAAAAGAGCGCTGATAACGCATGATCCGGAAGGAAACGTCCGTCTTTTGATTGACGCGTATTCGGATATGCTCAGAGGTGAACAATAAAATGGAAAAGAAGAAAATAAAAATAGGATTCTGCGGATTTTGGAGCAGTTTTAATCCGGAAAATAATCTTTTCACAAATATTTTGAAACGTTATTTTGATGTTGAAATAAGTCAAAACCCCGATTATATTTTTTGTTCGAATAGGGGACTTCCTTTTGAATATATGAAATATGACTGTATCAGGATAATGTTTATGGGAGAAAATATTTCACCTGATTTCACACTGTTCGACTATGTTATCGGATTTGATTTTCTTGATTTCTCAGACAGATATTTTCGTTTACCGTTCGCATTTTATAACGATACGGGCAATCCGTTTGAATTTAAGACTCGTTCTTTGAATGAAGCCAAAGATATATTAAAGAATAAAGAAATTTTTTGTAATTTTATTTATGGGCATGAATCATCACACGGAATGCGTGAGGAGCTGTTTAAGAAAATCTCCGAATACAAACCGGTTGTTTCAGCGGGAAGTTTCCTTAACAATACTTCAACAAAGGGTTGTTCATGGATGGAGAAAAAAAGAATCCTTCTTCATTCTAAGTTTACGATAGCGTCCGACAGCGTTGTTTATCCGGGATTTGTAACCGAGAAAATAGTTGATCCGTTTGTTGCGGGTTCAGTGCCGATTTATTTCGGAAATCCGAAAATAGACGTTGATTTTAATAAGAATGCTTTTATATGGTGTAAAGACATCAGCGATATTGACAGAACCGTTGAAGAAATAAAAAGAATTGATAATGATGATGAAGCATATATAAGGATGTTATCTTTTAACCCCCTTAATGATGATAACTATATTAGTAATATGTATAGAGAATTAGAGAATTTTTTAATAAATATTTTTTCTCAGGATTTAAAAAAAGCGGAACGAAGAATTAAATATTTTGCCGCTCAACGGTATGAAAAAGAACAAAAGGAGATTTTAGATTTTATTATATTTAAAAATAGGTTTAAGATAAAAGACAGAATTTATAAAATAAAAAAAGAGAGGAAATAGAACAATGAAAAAAATTTATGTTTATTTGCAATACCCGAAGTTAATTTTTGCGGATATTATGTATCATAGATATAAAACCGATGAAATCGACGCGGATATATTAACTTTTTTGCCGAAATCAAAAAAAGAGCTAATAAAAAACAAAAAAACATATGCTCTTAATTATCTTTTGCTTACAAATGTTGCATTTAGAAATGTATTCTATTTCAGAATGCCGAAAGAGGGATATCTTAGAATAATAGGTAGAATTTTAATACCTCCGGCAGAATGGATTGAAATAGGACCAAACGGAGGAAGTATCAAAGGGGGACTGCGACTTCTTCATAAAGCAAGCGTTGTTATTGCTCCGCATGATGCAGGAAAGAATTTTACTGTTGCTCAGGGGGCAACAATCGGGTCTAATCTTGGTTCAAACGGAAAAATAGGAGCACCTGTTATCGGTGATAATGTTTTCGTCGGAGCGAACGCAGTTGTTGTGGGAAATATAACCATAGGTGATAACGTAGTTATCGGAGCCGGGAGTATTGTTACAAAATCTATACCTTCAAATTGTGTTGTTGTCGGCAATCCTGCAAGAATAATAAAAAGAAATGAATGATATTTTGAATGGTGATTTTATGACTTACGCTCCGATAGTAATGTTCGTCTATAACAGAGCAGACCATTTCAATACCGTTTATTCCGCTTTAAAAAACTGTATCGGCGCAAGGGACAGCGAGCTTTTCGTTTTCTGCGACGGTGCGAAAAACAGCGACGGTCAGAAAAAAGTTGACGAAGTTCGCGCGGCGGTAAGAGAGAAAGAGAACGCAGGCGACTTTAAAGAAATTCACATAACCGAAAGCGAAAATAACAAAGGGCTTGCTTCGTCGGTAATTTCCGGCGTGACCGAGGTTATAAACAAGTACGGCAGGGTAATTGTTTTGGAGGACGACTGTGAGCCGAGCGTGTATTTTCTTAAATTCATGAACGAATGTCTTGATAAATTCGAAAATAACCGCGAGATAGGCGCGATAGCGGGCTTTGCACCGAAAATAGAATTCCCGCCGGACTATAAGCACGATATTTTCACTTCTTACCGTTCGTGTTCATGGGGCTGGGCGGCGTGGAAACGAAGCTGGACCGGCGTCGACTGGAAGTTGCAGGATAAAAATTCCATTTACTCCTTAGACTTTATCAGACGGCTCAATTCGAACGGTTCGGACAGATTCATCCGACTTTACCGTCAGACAAAGGGGAACGGCAGTTCGTGGAGCGTTCGCTTCGGCGCTCATCTTGTCAAA
>JALEQX010000103.1 GCA_022763825.1 Oscillospiraceae bacterium
ATTTATTATTGACAAAAGACGAAAAACAGTATATAATATCACCTGTCGCAGGACATGGGGGCGTAGCTCAGCTGGGAGAGCGCCACACTGGCAGTGTGGAGGTCATCGGTTCGATCCCGACCGTCTCCACCATGTAAAAAACCGAGGTTATAATGCCTCGGTTTTTTGTTTTGTTTGTATTAAAAGAAGAAAAAAAATGCAATATCAAATCGTGATTTAGTATATCGTGATTTGATATTTTTTTATATTCTATATTTTAATTGCCCCAGAACTTTCTGTCAAGGCTTCTGTACTGTATTGCTTCCGAAATATGTTTAACGTCGATAACGTCGCTTTCGTCAAGGTCGGCAACAGTTCTGGCAACCTTTAAAACCTTATCGTAGCCCCTTGCCGAGAGTCCGAGACGGTCAAACGCGTTTTTCAGCATAGCTGAAGCAACGTCTGTCATAACGCAGTATTTTCTTACCGCCTCCGCGGTCATTTTCGCATTTGATGCAATACCCGTCCCCTTAAAACGTTCTCTCTGAATATCGCGGGCTCTGTTTACTCTCTTTTTGATTTCAGCGGAACTTTCGCCCCGGTGAGAATCAGACAGTTCTTCGAAATTGACGGGCGGAACCTCTATATGTATGTCGATTCTGTCAAGCATAGGTCCGGAAACCTTTGATATATAACGAGTTACGGCACCCGGTGCGCAAGTGCATTTTTTCGTCGGATGACCGAAAAATCCGCACGGACACGGGTTCATTGCGCACACCAGCATAACGGAACACGGGTAAGTCACTGCTCCCGCGACTCTCGATATCGTAATGACTCCGTCCTCAATCGGCTGTCTCATAACCTCCATGGCCGCACGGGAAAACTCGGGCAGTTCGTCGAGGAACAAAACGCCGTTATGAGCAAGCGACAGTTCTCCCGGTTTCGGAACCGTACCGCCTCCCGCAAGTCCCGCGGAAGATATCGAATGATGCGGAGCGCGGAACGGACGCGTTTTTATTATCGGGAGTTTATCGTTTAAAAGCCCCGCGATCGAAAAAACCTTTGCCGTTTCGAGCGACTCGTCAAACGTCATGTCGGGAAGAATTCCCGGAATTCTCTTAGCCAGCATGCTTTTTCCCGAACCGGGAGACCCGACCATCATTACGTTATGACCGCCCGCGGCCGCAACCTCGAGCGCTCGTTTTGCCTGCATCTGTCCCTTAACATCCGCAAAATCGGGAACCGACATGTATTTATCCGGGATATCGGAATCCGAAAACTCAGCCTTTTCTATTACACACCTGTTTTTAAAATAATCTATAAGCTGTTTTACATTTGAAACGGGGTAAACATCGATGCCCTCCACGACGCTCCCCTCCGACGCATTCTGTTCGGGGACAAAGAATCGCCTTATCCCGTTTTTTCTCGCCTCAATCGTAAGCGGAAGAACTCCGTTAATTTTTCTGACCTCTCCGCCGAGAGAAAGTTCTCCGACAAAAGCACAGTCGGAAAAATCGCCGTCGAGCTGACCCGTTGCCTTCATCAACGCTATCAGAATCGGAAGGTCATAGATAGGGCCCTCTTTCTTAACGTCGGCAGGCGCAAGATTCATTGTTATGTGAATATACGGAAACGTGTATCCGCTGTTTCTCATGGCGGAGCGCACTCGCTCCTTAGATTCGCTGACGGCGGTATCGGGAAGTCCAACGATATCAAAACGGTATTTGCCCTGAGAAATATCCGCCTCGATATTAACGGGAAACGTGTGCATACCGAAAATACCGACACTGTTTACACATGAAAACATAACAGAGCCTCCGAACATTTGTTTTACGATATTGTATATTTTTTTTAGTTATTTGTCAACTGTTTATTTTGTAATAAAAATATTTACATCCGCAAAATTATCGTATATAATATATGTGTATGCATAAATTTGAGAAGCAAGGTGTTAATATGTCCGAATATGATAAATTATATGATCTTTGGCTCGAAAAGGCCGGCAGAGACCCGGATTTAAAAGAAGAACTCGAATCAATAAAGGGAAACGAAAATGAAATTCTCGACAGATTCTACAAAGCGCTCGAATTCGGTACGGGCGGACTGCGCGGAGTTATCGGCGCGGGAACCAACAGAATGAACGTCTACACCGTTGCGCAGGCAACGCAGGGACTCGCCGATTACCTCAACGCGCATTTTGACTCTCCGAGCGTTGCTATTGCTCACGACTCGAGAATCAAATCCGATTTGTTTGCAAAAACAGCGGCGGGCGTGCTTGCCGCAAACTCGATTAAAGTTTATTTTTACGACGAACTTATGCCAACGCCCATGCTGTCGTTCGCGGTTATCAGACTTCACTGTTCGTCGGGTATCGTAATTACAGCCTCGCACAACCCCTCGAAATACAACGGCTACAAATGCTACGGTCCCGAAGGTTATCAAATGACCGACGAGGCGGCGAAAGAAACGCTTTCTTATATAAATAAAGTCGACGTTTTTTCGGGAATTAAAATCATGGATTTCGACGAGGCTTTGGCTGAGGATAAAATCGATTTTATTGAGGACTGGGTAAAAGAGGAATTTTACGAAGAAGAGCTTAAGTGCCGTCTTGAAAAAGACGTTTGCGAAAAGTCGGGAATCAAAGTTATATACTCCCCTCTCAACGGAACCGGTAATAAGCCCGTACGTCACATTCTCAAGAAAATCGGCGTTGAAAATCTGAGAATCGTTCTCTCGCAGGAACACCCCGACGGAACTTTCCCGACCTGCCCGTTCCCGAACCCCGAGATAAAGCAGGTATTCGAAGAGGGAATGAAGATGGCAAAGGACTTCCCCGCCGACATTCTCCTTGCAACAGACCCCGACTGCGACAGAGTCGGAATCGCGGTTCTCGACAACGGCGAATACAAACTGATGAGCGGAAACGAAGTCGGATGCATGCTCACACAGTACATTCTCTCCCGTCTTAAGGAACAGGGCAGACTGCCCGAAAAACCCGTCGTCGTTAAAACGATAGTAACGACCGAACTTGTCCGCGCTATCGCGAACGACTATAACTGCGAAATGTTCGATTTGCTTACCGGGTTTAAGTATATCGGCGAGCTTATCGAAAAGCTCAAGGCAAAGGGCGAAGAGGACAGATACGTAATCGGATTTGAAGAAAGCTACGGATATCTTACGGGTACGCACGTACGCGACAAGGACGCCGTAAACGGTTCGATGATGATAATCGAAATGGCTGCTTACTATAAATTGCAGGGCAAAACGCTTATCGATGTAATGAACGATATTTATGATAAATACGGAATGTATTTAAATTCGCTCTTCAACTTCGGATTCGAGGGCGCCGACGGCATGAAGAAGATGTCCGGTATGATGGATAGCATGAGAGAAAACGCTCCCGAAAAAATCGCCGGCATGAGTGTAGAAAAGATTGCAGACTACGAAAGAAGCGTAACGACTTATACCGCAGACGGCAGAACCGAACCTATCACGCTCCCCGTTTCGAACGTTCTGTCATACTCACTTCCCGATGATAATAAGGTTATAATCAGACCCTCGGGAACGGAGCCCAAGATTAAGGTTTATGTCACTGCACACGCCGGCACGCGCGATGACGCGCAGAAAATCACCGATTCGATTATTACGGACGTTAAAAAACTCATGGGAATAGAGGAATAATATTATGAGTAAAAAGGTTACAAGAATAATTGCCGTCGTTCTCGCGGCTCTGCTCGCGTTAAGCGTATGCGCCGTGGCTATTTACGCATTTATTTAAAATATAAATAATTTGGAAAAGACTGCCGGGTCGTAAAACGGATTCGACAGTCTTTGTTTCTGCGAGGAAATAAATATGTATGACTTTAAAAATTGTGAGCTTCTCTGTCCCGCCGGCAGTGAGGAATGTTTAAACACCGCGCTTCATTTCGGAGCCGACGCAATCTACATCGGAGGGCCGTTTATGCAGCTGAGAAGCGACAGCGCGTCCTTTTCATCCGACAAACTCGAAAACGCGGTAAAAAAGGTACATTCCTTAAATAAAAAACTGTACGTCACGGTAAACAGCTTTGCAAAAAATAATGAAATAGAGCCTCTTAAAGATTACGCAAAACAGCTTTATGATATGAACGTCGACGCAGTCATAGTCTCCGATCTCGGCGCGATATGCGCACTGAAAGAAGGCGCGCCCGACCTCGAAATTCACATCAGCACTCAGGCGAATATTCAAAACTATATGACGGCTCTTACATACTATAACATGGGTGCAAAGCGTGTAGTTCTCGGCAGGGAAATGTCGCTGGACGAAATAGCCGAGCTTAGGGCGAAAACGCCGTCAGACCTCGAAATAGAAACATTTGTCCACGGCGCGATGTGCATGTCATACTCGGGCAGATGCCTTATAAGTTCGTATCTCTCCGGCAAGAGCGGAAACCGCGGTGAATGCACCCAGCCGTGCAGATGGATGTATTATCTGACGGAGGAAAAACGCCCCGAACAGCATTTTGAAGTCATAGAGGAAAACGGCTCGTCCGCAATTCTCAGTTCGCACGACTTAAAATGCATCGATTTCCTCGATAAAATCGCCGAAGCAGGCGTAACCTCGTTTAAAATCGAGGGCAGAATGAAGTCCCCGTATTATGTGGCGACAGTAACCAACGCATACCGTCACAGAATGGATTCCACCGCAGACCTTGATATTTTAAATTCGGAACTCGAGTGCGCGTCGCACAGACCGTATTCGTCGGGCTTCTATTTCGGAGACCTGATTTACAATCACTCGAACGACGGACTGTACCGTCAGACATGCAGATTTACCGCAATCGTACTCTCAGACGACGGAAACGGGCGTTATACAGTCGAAATGAGGAACAGATTTTCATTAGGCGACACGCTCGAAATTCTCTCCCCGTACTCACTCGGCGAGAGTTTTAAGGTTGAAAGTATTATCGACAAAAACGGCACCGAGCGCGAGACCGCGCACCTTCCGCAGGAGCATCTGTCAATTTCGAGCGATAGAAAATTATATCCGGGAGATATATTAAGAATCAGGTTATAAATTTTATTAAAATTAAATCCGTCGGTTCGCTTTTTTGAGCCGACGGATTATTTTGTACCTTGTATTTTATTTTGCTTTTGCAGTTGTCGTTGCTTTTGCGGTTGTTGTTGCTTTTGCGGTTGTCGTCGCTTTGGCGGTTGTCGTCGCTTTGGCGGTTGTTGTCGCTTTGGCGGTTGTCGTCGCTTTGGCGGTTGTCGTCGCTTTGGCGGTTGTCGTCACTTTTGCGGGAGCGGTCGTTTTATTATCGGTCTTTGCCGGCTGAGTCGTCGTGTTCTGCGCTGTCGTCTTTTCCTCAGCCGAACCCGGCATAGCCTGAAGTTTTGCCGACACTCTCAGAATAATTCTTGCGTCCGAGGCTGTAATCTTACCGTCGGAATTTACATCGAGTGCGCAGTTTACCGCATCCGAAGCTGTTTGAATTTTGGCTGAAATTCTCAGCGCGATTCTCGCGTCCGACGCGGTTATTACGCCGTTTCCGTCGCCGTCGCCGAAGACTACCGCATAACAGTAATCCTGAAGCTTGCCCTGGTAACCGAGAACCACGTAATTGCCCGTGCCTACCGGGGTATCTCCGGTTACCTCTTCATTCTTTTCGACATTTGCAACCATTATCTTCTCGCCGTGAGTATATGATATAAATTCCTTTATAAGCGATTCGGATATAGTTCCGACGTATATGCCTTTAAGAAGCTTTTTTTCTTTATCAAGTTTTAACTTGCTGTTTTCTTTGAGAATAAGCGTATCCTCCGGTGCGTTCTCTCCGAGCTTGTCGATTTTTTTCGTCTCTGTCTTTGAACACACGGAACATTTGCGTTCAGCCAAGCCGTCCTCAGTTTTCGTCGGCGCCTTTATCTGCTCCCATTCGCTCCACATGTGTTTTCCGAGCGCGGGAATTTTATCTGTTTCATTCGCTCCGCATACGTTGCAGTAACGCTGTTTTTCGCCCTCGGTTTCACACATCGCATGTTTTGTTTCGATCCAATTGCTCCACTTGTGTCCCGTAGATGCAATTTCGGTCGTCTGAGCAGAACCGCATATAGCGCATACGCGTTTGTTTTCGCCCTTATTTACGCATGTCGGATTTTTTGAAACGCTCCACTCGCCCCACTTATGTCCGAGCGCGGGAGTTGTATTCTGCTCTTTTTTACCGCATCTTTCGCAGGTTCTCTCATCTACTCCGTCGCTGACGCATCCGAGCGTCGAAACCGTAACCCATTCGCCCCAGATATGTCCGAGTTTCGGGATTGAAACGGTCTCTTTATAATGACACTTACGGCATGTGTACGTTAAAATACCGTCCTCCTCGCAGGAAGCAGTGCTCGTTATCTCATACTGTTTATTTTTATCATGCTTGCAGTTATCGACATTTTCAAATTTAATTGAATTTTCCTGCGCGTACTTCTCGGCTTCCGACTGAGCTCGGCAATATATCGTAAATCTGTCCGAGAGCATAAGCACATTCGAATCCGTTTTATATCCGAACGCCTGAGAGCCGATTTCGCTGACCGACGACGGAATATACACGCTCTCAAGATTCATACAGTCCTTAAACGCGCGTACGCCTATTGATTTTACAGAGTCGGGAATGTACACGTCCGTAATAAGTTTATTATCCGCAAATGCATACGGCGAAATACTTTCTGTTCTTTCATTAATAATAATATACCCGTCCTCGGAATCCGATATGTATGTATACGCGCAGTTTGACGCGTAAACTACGCCCGGCTCCTTTGAATCAAGCCATGCGGTTTTTTCGAATGCGAATCTGTCGACAAATTTTATCGAATCGGCAAATTCTATATTTTTAAGAGACGAACAGCCCTGAAACGCGCCGAAGCCGACGGAACAGTTCGAAATGCGTATATTGTCAAGCATTACGCAGTTTAAGAACGCATATGCGCCTATATTTTCGATTTCTTCGGGCAAAGAAACGCTCTCCAGAGCCGAACAGCCCGAGAAAGCCGATGACGAAACCGACTTTACTGATGAGGGAATCGTTACCGATTTAATCGTTTTGTTATTTTCAAAAGCGGATATTCCGACAGCCGTTACGTTCTTGCCGTCTATCATTTCGGGAACGGTCACGCTCTCGTCCGCGCCGAGGTATTTATCGACGGAAACTCCGCCGTCCGCAGGGCTTATTTCAAAATCCGGGCTCTGCTGTGCGAATGCGGGAAGCGTGCCCGAAAACATGAGCAGAACCGTCATAATAAGCGAAACGCATTTCAACAAAGTTTTTTTATTCATAAGTTCAATCACCTTTTACCAGTTATCAACGGAACCTCTCTGCATGGCTCCGATTATTTTCTCTCTTAATTTAGGATATCCGCGGTTTAACTCAGTAATAAGTTCACGCATTTGTTTCCGTTCTCCCACGCCGTCTGCCGGACATTTGCTTTTAACGACGGGAAGCCCGCTTTTTCTGACCTCCCCCGTGATAAGGCTCTGAGGGCAGAATATCAGCGGACGGATAAGATACATGTCCTTATCCTCAAGATATGTTACGGGAGAGAAACAGCCGATTCTCCCGCCGTTTAGCAGATTCATCATAAATGTTTCGACTGCGTCGTCCTCGTGATGACCGAGAGCTATCCGCGTACAGCCGAGCCTTTTCGCCTCTTCGATAAGAGCCGCGCGCCTCATTCTCGAACACAGCGAGCACGGATTGCTCTCCTTTCTCTCGTCAAAAACGATACGCCCGATATCGGTTCTTTTAACATAAAATTCAACGCCGAGTTCATTACATAGGCGTTTAAGTTCCGTAACGTCCGTATCGGCTCCCGAAAATCTCAAATCTATATGCACGGCTTTTACATCGAATTTAACGGGGTAAAACGAGCGCATTTTACTAAGCGCATAAAGGAGCGCCGAAGAGTCCTTGCCTCCCGATAATCCGACTGCTATCACGTCGGAATCCGATATCATATTGTATTCCTGAACCGCACGGCGGGTCAAACTCATTATTTTCTGCATCGGAACACCCCGGATTTTTCTATGTATATTATAACTTTTTATTATCAAATTGTAAACATACAAATTTTAGAAAGATTTTTATTAATAATTAACAATAGAAAATCATAACATAATGTGGTATCATTTAGAAAGGAGGCGATTAAAACATGAAATTAATCAAAAAAACAGCGGCAATACTTTTATCGATATGCATGATGGTTCCTGCAGTCGCAATCGTTTCTTCCGCAGAATCGGCATCAGCGGGCGAAACCGATTACACAATTACAAGCCCTTACGACGATATCGACTGGGATACGTATAATTACTATCTTGCGAATCTGCACACACACTGCACCGCAAGCGACGGCAGAGTCGATCTTCCCGATATGATAGAGCTTTATTATAAAGCGGGCTACGACATTCTCTCTCTTACCGACCACGGCGTTATCAACAACGGCTGGAATCAGGAGAGAAAGGTTTATCCTCCGTTTAATCTTCTTCAGAAGCTTCACAACATGACCGACGAGGATTACGAGAGAATTACGACAGGTTCCGACCGTGACGGCAGAGGCATGACCGACGTTGTAGGCGGTATCGAAATGAATATGGCAACTCTTACAAAAACCCACGTAAACGGCTATTTCACCGAGTACGGAAGCGGACTTTGGGGCAAGGAAAACGACTATGAATCGGCTCCCGCCGCCGTAGAGGCTTCGGGCAAGGGATTCACCGTTCTCAATCACGTAGGCGACTGGGTTAATTCCAATAACTTCCCAGAGCGTTCGCATCACCCGATGTTTATCGAGTATTTCGCAAATATATTCGTAAAAAACCCGTCATGCCTCGGCATGGAGATTATCAACAGCACTGACAATGTTACAAGGGCGGATAAGGCTCTGTGGGATGAACTGTTACAGGTCGTAATTCCCAAGGGCAGAAACATTATCGCATTCGCGGATGACGACTCCGAGTACGCAAACGAGGTCGGCAGAAGCTTCGAGATGTTCGTTCTCCCCGAAAACAATCTTGAAAACGTCAAGCAGGCTATGCAGGACGGCGCGTTCTTCGCATGCTCGAGATTTGCAAAGACAGACATCGCACCCGACTTTGAGGGAAACGGACTTGTTCCCCTCGTTTCAAAAATTGACGTAGATCAGAATGAGAATTCAATCACCCTTACTCTCGACGATACGAGAGACTGTCAGAGCGTTGAGTGGATTGCAAACGGCAAAATTATCGCAACGGGCAATTCAATTGACCTTAACGACTACGAGGATCAGCTCGGCTGTTACATCCGTTTCCAGCTCAAGGGCGAGGGCGGTATCACATACTCACAGGCGTTCACTCTCTCATACGAGGGCAGAGTCGATAAGGAAATTCCCCACTATGCAAAATTCGACGGATTTTTCGGAAATATCTTCAAAAAATTCGTAAAGACGAGATTCTTTGCAATAATCTTGAAGATATGCGAAAAATTCGATTACGATATCGTAGGAGCAATAGCTAAATACTAATTCAAGATAAGTAAAGGAGCGTTCGGATGAGTTATTCGACAGAAGATATACTGACGGTATTCTCGCGTCTTTCATCCTCTTCCAACGGTCTTTCCGATGAAGAAGCGCGGCGGCGTTTAAAGCAGAGCGGTAAAAACAGGCTTAACCCCGAAATCAAAATTTCTTTCGGATTTAAAATCATAGCCCAGCTTCTCGACCCGATGCTTTCGCTGCTGCTGGCTTTGTCGGCAATATCCGCAGTGTTCGTCATTATCGACGGACAGTACCCTTACGAATTTCTCGTTGTCGCGGCGATTATAATTATAAACGCCGTTATCGTCGTTCTGCAAAGACAGAAGTCAGACAAAATTCTGCACGACTTACAGTCAAAGACAGCAAAACAGTCATACGTTCTGCGAGACGGTGTTAAAACGCTTGTTTATTCCGAGGACATAGTCGTCGGGGACGTTATTATCCTGTCCCCCGGCACGGTAATTCCGGCGGACGCGCGTATATTCGAATGCACGAATTTACAGGTCGAGGAGTCAGCAATCCGTTCCTCAAACGCTTACCCCATAAACAAATACCGCACACAGATATTCGGAGTAACGGACCGCGAGTTATATGTAACGGACAGAAATAATATGGTATATATGGGCTCGACCGTGGTAAGCGGTTCGGGTCTTGCTGTTGTTACGGCAACGGGGCTCTCAACATACCTCGGCAAAACATACGACATTGTTTCCACCGCAAGGAAAAATAAAACTCCCCTCCAGCTGAAACTTCACGATGCGAACAACTGGATTAATATTTTCGCAATGGTCATATGCGGAATCGTTCTGCTCGGTCAGTTTATAATGACAAAGGTAAACGGAGGCACTTTGGGCTTTGTTTCGACTCTCGATTCCATAATGGTCGCGCTTGCGCTTTCCATAACCGCGATGCCTCAGGGACTCGCCTCATACGCGGGTATGATTCTCTCCCACGCGGCTGTCGAATTATATGAAAAAGATATTATAGTTACTTCGATTCCGGCAATTGAACGGCTCGGCAGCGCACAGACTCTCATTTACGATTTGACGCGCGTCGACGACGGCGACAGACATTTTCCGTCCGCGGCAAGACAGGCGTGCGGACTGTATAAAAATTCGGGCATAATTCCCGTATTTATAACCAACGCAGAAAAAAAGGACGTTGAACATTCTGCGTCAGAATATGAAATTATAAAACATGAAAATCAGATAATTACATCCGAGCAACTTGATAAATTGACAAAAGACGAATTTAATTCGAGATTTCCCGATATCCGCATTTATATAGGCATAACGCCCGAACAAAAGGCGATGATTGTATCCGCATGGAAAACGCACGGTTACATAACCGCCGTAACATCGTCAGGAAACGACGACATTCTCGCGCAGAAAAATGCAGATATCAGCATTGCCTCGGATATAGACAGAAAGAATCTGAGAACAACGCCGGCGGATATTGTAATATTCGGCTCGCGCATTAAAAAAATCAAGTCCGCAATAGAGGAAAGCCGGCGGATTTATTCCAATATTCAAAAATACTTTATATTTATCGTCGGTTCCAATATTGCCGAACTGCTCACGATTTTATTAGCGACGCTTCTTAATTTCAACATACTCGGCATTGTTCACATGCTTTGGATAAATCTTATAACCGACACATTTCCGTCGCTTGCGCTCTGCTTTGACAAGGGCGAGCACGACCTCACGAAACGAAAACCAATCGACACGAATTCGAACATATATCTTCACGGTGTATGGCAGGACATTGTTTGTCAGGGGCTGAGCGTAACGATGCTGACCATGGCGTCATTCTTCGTCGGCGAGGTTTTCAAAACGGGCGTATGGAGATTTGCCTGGGTTACCGACGAAAACGGCGCAATAGGCACGACAATGGCGTTTCTTACAATGTCGCTGTGCGAACTTTTAAGCGCGCTGTGCCTGAGATCCCGCACTCTCCCTCTTGCAAAAACGGAAAAGAAGGAATACAGAAACATGGATATGTATATCTCTCTTGCCGTTGCGCTGCTTCTGACAACCGCAACAGTACTTATTAAACCGATTGCGGAAGTTTTCGGTTTTGCGAGAATAACAATTTTACAGTATCTCGTTTCCGTTCTTTTCGCCGTAACAATAATTCCGATAAAAGAACTTTGGAAATTATTTATAAACAAAACGGAAAAAAACAAAAAAAGCGATCATCAAGAAAAAATTGTTGTATCAAACAGATAATTATGATATACTTGTACTTGTTTAGGAATACAAACACAGGAGGTTTTATAAATGTCAACTGCTTATGAGAAATATTGCAGAGCCTATCAGGCTGTCATGAGAGCGGCGGTTAACGTCCTCGACTGGACCGAACCCCAGCTTTTAAAAGGCGCGGGATGCGTAAAACAGCTTCCCAAGCTCATTAAATCAAAGGGTATAAACAAAGTTCTTGTCGTAACCGATAAGGGACTTATGGGTCTTCACCTTTTGGACGGAATGTTTGACGCTCTTAAGGCTGAAAACATCAACTACGTCGTTTACGACGACGTTCATCCCAACCCCACCATCGACAACGTTGAGGACGCGAGAGCTCTCTATCTCGGCAACGAATGTCAGGCTATAATCGCATTCGGCGGCGGTTCGCCCATGGACTGCGCTAAGGGTGCCGGCGCGAGAATCGCACGTCCCGACAAACAGGTTCCTCAGCTCAGAGGTCAGCTTAAGGTTTTAAAACCCATCCCTACTCTCTTTGCTGTACCCACCACCGCGGGCACCGGTTCGGAGACCACAATCGCGGCGGTTATCTCCAACCCCAAAACGCATGAGAAAAACGCTATCAACGACCCGAGACTCCGCCCGAAGTACGCGGTTCTCGACCCCGAACTTACCGTAGGACTTCCCCCTCACATCACCTCGACAACCGGTATGGACGCTCTTACGCATGCAGTAGAGGCTTATATCGGTCAGTCCAACACTAAGGATACCGAGGCGGCGGCGCTTAAAGCTACAAAGCTTATATTCGCAAATCTTGAAGAAGCATATAAGAACGGCAAGGATCTCGAAGCCAGAGCAAACATGCTCGAGGGTTCATACCTTGCAGGTATCGCGTTCACAAGAGCATACGTAGGTTACGTTCATGCAATTGCACACAACTTAGGCGGTATGTACGGTATTCCTCACGGTCTTGCAAACGCCGTAATTCTCCCCTACATTCTCGAGTATTACGGTTCAAGCGCATATAAGAGACTCGGCGAACTCGCAGTAGCCGCAGGACTCGACGTTTCGGGCAAGTCAGATGCAGAAAAGGCTCATATTTTCATCGAAGCTGTCAAGCAGATGAACAAGGATATGAACATCCCGACCAAGTTCGAGCAGATTAAGGCTGAGGATATTCCGCTTCTTGCCGAGAGAGCGCTTAAAGAGGGTAACCCGCTTTATCCCGTTCCCAAGATTATGAATAAGCAGGAGTGCATGGAGATTATCAGAAATCTCATGGCGTAAAACTAAACAATTTATTTTAACAACCGGCGGTTGATTTAATTTCAACTGCCGGTTAGTTGCGTATTTTCAGCTTATTTATTATAATTAAATCAAATAAT
The DNA here is from genome assembly GCA_022763825.1 of Oscillospiraceae bacterium. GTDB lineage: Bacteria > Bacillota > Clostridia > Oscillospirales > Acutalibacteraceae > CALACW01. The sequence goes on from JALEQX010000103.1 coordinate 13,100, forward strand.
AAGTAAAGGAAGCGATATCATGACTCTTGCAAACCGTATATATTTACTAAGGACAAAAGCGGGACTTACACAGGAAGCCGTGGCAAAAAAATGCGGTGTTTCAAACCAGTCCGTTCAGAAATGGGAGAGCGATAAATCAAAACCCACAATAGAAAATCTCATAACGCTCTCGGAGTATTTCGGCGTTTCGCTCGACGAGCTTCTGACCGGCAGTGTTCCGCGCCAAAAAGAAGACGCGAAAAGAGAAAAAATCACACCGAAATACGAAGATATCGATTCTTCCGAGCTTTATTCCGAACAGCTCATGACCGAGTACAGGCAGTCGGTTGAAGAGGGACTCGATATCGAAAATTACAAAGAGGTTTTCGAGGCCGTTTCTCACATGCCAAAAGGCGAAAACAAAGAGAAAATGGCTGACGTTCTGTTCAATATCGTAATAAACGCGGACAAAAAAGCGGAGTACGAATATACAGAGCCGACGGACTACAACGAAATATTAAAGGAAAGAGCCGTCGATATTCCCGAAAAAAGACATTACGACGAAAAAACATTGAGAGATAAAATCGCGGGCGCATGGTACGGCAGAATATGCGGATGTCTGCTCGGCAAACCCGTCGAGGGCGTAAGAACTGACAAAATAAACATCATATTAAAAGAGACAGGCAATTATCCTTTGCACAGATATATAAAGCGTTCGGAGCTTACGGATTCGATTCTCGAAAGAGCCGGCGAATGGATAGCCAACGGCGCGTTTCCCGACGTAATAAACTGCGCGCCGAACGACGACGATACGAATTATATGGTGCTTTATCAGGAGCTTATCGAAAAATTCGGCAGAGACTTTACATCAAAAAACGTCGCGGATTTCTGGATTGACAAGCAGTCGAAATACGCGTACTACACGGCGGAGCGAACCGCGTTTATAAACTTCGTAAAGGGCTTTATGCCTCCGGCTTCGGCGGTATACAAAAACCCGTTCAGAGAGTGGATAGGCGCTCAGATAAGAGGCGACTACTTCGGATATATCAATCCCGGAGCCCCCGAAACCGCAGCGAATATGGCATATAGGGACGCTTCGGTTTCTCACATAAAAAACGGCGTTTACGGCGAGATGTTCGCCTCGGCTCTGATTGCCGAATCCGCCGTCGAAAACGACTTAAAAACTGCGATAAAAACTGCGCTTAAATTCATTCCGCAAAAATCAAGATTCGTAAAATGCGTCAATAATATAATTGAAATGTTCGAATCGGGCAAAAGCGAAGACGAATGCTTTAATTCAATTCATTCACGTTACGACGAATACAGCGGACACGACTGGTGTCACACTCTTTCGAACGCCGAAATAGTCACCGCTTCGCTTCTGTACGGAAACGGCGATTATTCAAAATCAATATGCCGTGCGGTTCAGACAGGCTTCGACACCGACTGCAACGGCGCGACGGTCGGCTCCGTCATAGGAATGATGAAAGGAATATCCGCCGTCGGCAAAGAGTGGACGAAACCGATAAACGGCAGACTCTCGACGCAGATTTTCGGCGTGGGAACGGTCGATATCGAGGACAGAATAAATCTTACGCTAAAGCACATTAAGGACTGATATAATGAGATGTTTAAATTTCGGCTCGCTAAATATTGATATGGTATACACTGTCGGTCACTGCGTAACGCCGGGTGAAACGGAATCTGCTGATAATCTCGAGTATTTCCCCGGCGGAAAAGGACTCAATCAGTCAATAGCCCTCGCGAAAGCAGGAGCCGAGGTTTACCATGCCGGTTCGGTCGGAAAAGACGGCGGAATTCTAATAAACGAGCTTAAAAATAACGGCGTAGACACTTCGTTTATAAATACGACCGACTGTCCGAACGGTCATGCGGTTATTCAGGTCGACAAAAACGGACAGAATTCGATTCTCGTTTTCGGCGGGGCAAACCATCAAATCACATCAGCGCAGATTGACCGCGTGTTAAACGAATTTTCTCAATCCGACAGGCTTTTTCTTCAAAATGAAATTAACGCCGTCGGCGAAATTATCGATAAAGCGTACGAAAGAAATATAGAAATTGTATTCAACCCGAGTCCGTTTACTGAGAAAATAATGAATTATCCGCTTGAAAAAATCTCGTGGTTCGTCGTAAATGAAACGGAGGCGTACCGTATTACGGGCGAAACTCAGACTGAGAAAATATTTGAAATTTTCAAAAACCGTTATCCCGGTTCAAATATTCTCCTGACCCTCGGCGAAAACGGCGCATACTGTTTTTATAACGGAGAAAAATACTTTCACCCGATTTACAACACAAGTGTTGTCGACACTACGGCGGCAGGAGATACGTTTCTCGGATTTTTCTTTGCAAATCTTGATTCTCTCGGAGTTTCAATGTCGCTGAAAACAGCCTCCGCGGCGGCGGGAATTGCAGTGTCGACAAAAGGAGCCTCCCCGTCAATTCCGACCCTCGGCGAAGTCGAAGAATTTTTGAGAAGCAAATAAAAAATTCAATACCGCATACAAAAAACGGCGTCCGCCCGAATTTCGGGAGAACGCCGTTTATTTATTGCATTATTTTACTCTGCCTTTTCGGACGTTGTTTCCGTCTTGGGAAGGCTTATCGGGTCAACCTTACAGATAAACATAAGATTCGTCTCCATATAGTCGGGAGCAGAAGTATAAATTCTGTTCTTCTGACCGAGCTGAACCCACTTTGCCGTTCTTGCGATAAGCTCGTCGTCGGAGGACGCGAGCTTTATACTGTCGCTCGAACTCGACTGTGCGAGAGTGTTCAGAGCGTTTGTAAGGTCGGTCATGGTCGAGGTCGACATTAACTTCGTTAAAACGTCGATAAGCTCCTCGTTATCGTCTAAGAACTTAGAAAGCTTTTCGAGCTCCTGCATAGTCTGTGGCAGATTCTCAAGAGCCTTTGCCACCTCGGGGTCGTCGAGAGCCTTCTGCAATTTCTCGAGTATCGGGGAAACCTCCTCCATACCCTCGGAAATGCTCGAAAGCGACGAAAGAAGCTTCTTCAAAAGAGGTACGTTGGAAACCGTAGAAATAACATTCTCAATATCACTCGACTGTACGGTGTTGAGGAATTTTTTAAGAGTCTCAATATCGTCCGCCGTCAGCGTTTTACCCATTACATTGAACAGAGCCTTATTGTCGTTATAAAGCTTCGACGCGTTCTTGATAGTATCGGTAAGCTCCGAAAATGCATTTTGGTTTTCGAGGAACTTCTGAATAACGTTGTTAGGGTCAACCTGTGCAACGGTAGTTTTAAGTGCATTTATTTTATTTAATACGTCCTTAACGTCATCAAGCGACTGGGGAAGATTAACGTCAAGATCCATAGCGCATACGGGAAGAGTTACAAGATACATATCTCCGCTCTCGAAATTCGTAACGTCGGCAGTGAGCGTAAACGTATCGGGAAAAACAAGATCCTTAAACTGCTCGTTGTTCGTGTCTATACCGAGACTCTGATTGAGTCCGGGCGCACCGACAAATCCGACCATCTCGTTGCTTCCGGTTCCGAGAGACATTCCCGTTGAAACTTTTATGTTCGAATATACGCCGTAGTCGAGAATCATTCCGCCGGCAACGACAACGGGGTTATAAATCGTAATTTTTTTACCGTTGATTTCCACCTCTTCGCTTATATTGTTGGTAAGCTTTATCTCCATTTTGAATTTACCGGATTTGCCGGCAAGATCGCTCGGGGAAACCTCCGTCTCGTTGAGATAATACTTAATGCTTGCGGTAACGGGCATCTGCTTATCAGACGTGCCGTTATAGTAAAGGTCGGTCGAGGAAATGTTCCAGTACATTTTACCGTCCTCGGAGACGGGGGCGTTGTGACCCTTGGCGTCCTTAACATTTTTCAGATCGGTCGAATCGAGAACCTTTACACCGGAAAGCTGAGTATGAAGATGATCAGTTACCGTAATATATCTCGGTGAACCGTCGGGATTAAGGTTAGCGTATACGGTTTCGGATTTTTTAACCTTATCGGTCGTCTGGGTATAAACAGGGTTAGTATATTCCGTAGTGGGCTCGTCGTCTGTTTTTGAGGACGAACAGGAGGTAAATCCCGTCATCACAATTGCGGCTGTCGTAAATACGGAAACTATTGAAGCGAGTTTCTTCTTAATCATTTCTTTCTCTCCTTTTCCGCCTTTTTCGTTTGTTTGCCGGTTTTCCGGTTATCGTCTTTTTTATTTGATTTTTTTAAATCTCTGTTTTTGAGCCTTTCGGCATGCTTCGCTTTACGCTCGGCGCGTCTCTCGGCTCTCAGCTGTTTCTGTTTTTCTTTCTGAACATAAGGATTTCTCAAAACCCTTATTTCGTCCGCGGCAAGGTTGATTGTCTCCCCCTCGGGTCCCTCGACTACGAGCGGAACGCTTCCCTTGTTGCGCTTCCAGCCGGCTGTCGTCTTTTCGATGACCTTATCGGAAACGATAAGAAGCGACGGCAGGAATACTACGATTACAACAGCACTGACGATTGAACCTCTTGCGAGAAGGGCGCATATCTGCTTTACTATATCGATATCGCTCAGACAGTAAACTCCGAAGGTCGCACAGAAGAATACAAGCGCGCTCTGGAATATCGATCTGTCCGCAGAGTCCGCGGCTTTTCTCATAGCCGTGACTCTGTCCGGAGTGTGGCTCAATTCTTCTTTATACCTCGTTGTAAGAAGTATTGCATAGTCGACTGTCGCGCCGAGCTGAACACAGCTTACGACTGTGGGAGCAATGAACGGAATTTCCGAATTCAATATCGTCGAAATCGACATATTCAGCATAATAGCAAGCTCAATTGACGCAACAAGCAGCACAGGCAGCGAGCCGGATTTTAAGCAAAACGCGATAACGGCGAATATTGCCGCTATCGAAATAATATTCGTTACGACGAAGTCGACGTTTGTAACGTCTATAAGATCCTTTGTCATAACGCCCTCGCCCGTCAGAAGCGATCCGCTGTCAAAGCTCTTGGCAATCCTTGTAATTTCATCTATCTGTGCATTTATCGGGTCGGTTGCGGATTCATAACTTGTATTAATCATTATCATCTGCTTACCGCCGGTCGCAAGTATTGACTTCACGGAGTCGGGAAGTATCGTTGACGGTATGCTCGAGCCGACGATCGAATTCATTCCGAGTACGCTTGTAACGCCGTCAACCTTTTCTATTTCTTTGAGCATTTGTGTAACGTTGTCGCCGGCTATTGAGTCGTCGATTATAAGGAAGTGAGTCGTCGTCATACCGAATTCCTCTTTAAGAGTATTGAGCGCGACAATCGAATCCATATCGTCCGGCATCGACTTCATAACATTATAATACTTGGGAACGTTGTTGTTTCCTATATAAGCGGGAATTATGAGAATGACAAATATAATCGCTAAAATCTTACTGTGCTTCGTTGTAAATTTATTAATCGGCTTAAAGCTCGGTATAAGACTCTTATGCGTGGACGAATATATCTGTTTTTCAAACGTAAGGAGCAATGCGGGGAGCACGACAACTACCGTTACTATACCCAGAACAACGCCCTTTGCCATAACAAGACCGATATCAAGTCCGAGCGTCAGCTTCATAAAGCACAGCGCGACGAATCCGAATACCGTTGTAAGCGAGCTTCCTGCAAGAGATACGAACGTACTCGCTATGGCGTGCGCCATGGCATTTTTGTGATTCCTCGGCGTTTTCATACGCTCCTCCGTGTATCTGTCCATCAGAAATACGGAGTAGTCCATCGTAACGCCCAGCTGAAGAATAGCAGCAATACACTGCGTTATATACGATATCTGACCGAATATTATATTCGAGCCCATATTGTAAATAACGGCGAGACCGAGCGCGGCAAGCAAAACGAACGGCAAAACAAAGCTCTCCATTGTAAACATCAGTGCGCACAGCGACAAAATAACCGCGGCGGCTATGTATATGGGAGCCTCCTTGTTAGCAAGCTCGCCGGATTCCTCGAATATAGCGGACATACCGCTCATCATGCACTGTTTTGATATAACGGATTTAATCTGCTTGACCGTATTCAAAGTTTCCTTTGACGCACTGGCTCCGTTATATCTTATAATCATCAGCGTGCTTTTACCGTCCTTTGAGTAAAGCATGCTCGAAAGAACATCGGGCATGATCTCCTCGGGAATAGGAGCGTCGAGAACGCTTCCGAGCCACGTAACGTCGGCAACGCCGTCTATCTGCGAAACCTTTTCCTCCGTCTCCTTCATGTCATCCCACGCCATGTCCTTCATGACGACTATCGACATGGACGCGCTGTGGAACGTCTCGTCGAGCACGGTCTCTCCCTGTACGGATTCGAGATCGGTCGGCAGATACGACAGGATATCATAGTTAACATACGTTGCAAAATAGCCTATGGCGGACGGGATAATGAGTATAAACGCGATAATCATTATCAGCTTGGGGTGTCCCGCAATCCAATGGGCGAGTTTATTTATCACTGTCAATCAACTCCTTAGCTGTAAAATCTTTAAATATATATTCCATTAACGCAGATATAATAAACCCGTTTTTTAAACTAAATGTTAAATATCATTCGTCTGTTTATTAAATTTACAGATGATGTTTATTTGACATTTGTATATCATTAAAGCCCTCGGCTGTAATTTAAACAGTTCAAGGGCTTATTTTGTCATTTAGAATTTAATTCTGTTCTCAATATAGGAAACAAGCTCACCGACGGGAAGTCTTATCTGCTCCATTGAATCGCGGTCGCGCACGGTAACGCATCCGTCGTTCTCGGAATCAAAGTCGTAAGTAATGCAGAAAGGCGTGCCTATCTCATCCTCACGGCGGTATCTCTTACCGATAGAACCGGTTTCGTCAAAATCCGTCATGAAGCTCTTGCTTAACATATCATAAACTTCGAGCGCATTGGGCGAAAGTTTCTTTGAAAGCGGAAGAACGGCGGCCTTGTAGGGAGCAATTGCAGGCAAGAGATGAAGAACGGTACGAACGTCGTTTTTCTCCTCGTCGAGAACCTCCTCGTCGTAAGCCTCGCACAAAAGCGCGAGAACCGTTCTGTCAAGACCGTAGGTAGACTCGATTATGAACGGGATATATCTCTCGTTCGTTTCCGGATCAAGGTATTCAAGCTTCTGTCCGGAATACTCCTGATGTCTCGTAAGGTCGAAATTCGTTCTGTTGTGAGTACCGTTGATTTCGCCCCAGCCGAAAGGGAAAAGGAACTCGATGTCGCACGCGGCCTTTGCGTAGTGCGCGAGTTTTTCGTGGTCGTGATATCTTAAATGCTCTGCGGGGATTCCGAGGTCGGTATAATATTTGAATCCGTATTTCTTAAAATACTCGTAAAGCTCAGCGTCGTTACCCTCCTTGCAGAAGGTCTGGAACTCCATCTGCTCGAACTCGATTGTTCTGAACGTAAAATTGCCGGGGGTAATCTCGTTTCTGAAAGCCTTGCCTATCTGACCGATGCTGAACGGGAGCTTCGCTCTCATACTGCGCTGAACGTTCTGATAGTTAACATACTCGCCCTGCGCGTTCTCGGGACGGAGATAAATAATGCTCTTAGAGTCGTTCGTAACGCCTCTGTACGTCTGGAACATGAGGTTAAACTCGCGTATATCGGTAAAGTTGTGCTTACCGCAGTTGGGACAGGGGATATGATGATCCTTTATGTACTGGAACATCTCCTCTTTCGTCATACCGTCTGCGTGCGCGTTCGGGTCAAAATCGTCGATAAGATTATCGGCTCTGTGGCGCATTTTGCACTCCTTGCAGTCAAGAAGGGGGTCGGAAAAGCTCGCTACGTGTCCGCTTGCCTCCCAGACGCGGGGATGCATAAGGATATCGGCGTCAACCTCGTAACTGTTTCTGCGTTCCTGAATAAATCGCTTTCTCCACGTATCTTTTACGTTATTTTTAAGTCTCGCTCCGAGAGGGCCGTAGTCCCACGTATTCGCAAGACCTCCGTATATATCGCTGCCGGGGAATATAAAGCCCCTGCCCTTGCAGAGAGCGACGATTTTTTCCATTGTTTTATCCTGATTGTTCATTGTTAAACCTCCCGAAAACGCAGACGGCTTCTGCGCTTTCTTCTTATTATAATTATATTATTATACCTTTATAAATTTGTCAAGTGTCCGTAAGTGAGGCGATTATACAATTTGAAAGCAAAAATCCGCTTTTTGTAAGTCTTATTCCGTTTTCGTCCGAAATAAGAAGCCCCGTTTTTTCGAATTCTGAGCATTTTCGGCGAATATCGACGGGAATTTCAAATCCGAAATATTTTTTTACGTCCGACTCTTTTAATCCGTCCGAAAGTCTTAATCTTAACATTACGAATTCGTTAAAGTCCCCGCCGTACGATTCGAATAAAGCCTTTTCGCCTTTTATAAACGAATCGATATCACGTTTATAATAAAAACGGCTGTTATTTATAAACGAGTGCGCCGCCGGACCTATGCCGAGGTAATTTTCATCAAGCCAGTACTTTAAATTGTGACGGCTTTCGTACGATTTATAGGAAAAATTCGAAATTTCGTACTGCTTCATCCCGTTTTCCTCAAGATATCCGCACAGCGACAGGTACATATCGCACACCTCGTCCTCGCCGGGGAGAACGAGCTTATCGCCCATTTTCGCAAAATGCGTGCCCGGTTCGACTTTGAGCATATACGCGCTGACGTGCTTAACGCCCGAATCGATACAGAATTTCGCACTTTCAAGAAGCGTTTTTTCGCTCTGAGACGGAATACCTATCATTATGTCGAGCGAAATATTTTCAATTCCGGCCCTCTGCGCGTCCGATACGGCCTGCCTTACCCTGTTTGAATCCGCAAGCCTGCCGAGCTTCCTGCGTTCAATATCGGAACTTGACTGCATGCCGAGCGAAACGCGGTTAACTCCGTAAGAATTCAATTTCTTAAAAAATTCGGAATCAACCGTCGACGGATTGCACTCGACGGTAATCTCACAGTTTTCGCTTATTTTATAATTTTTCCGCGCCGAATCGAGAATTTTACCGATAATATCCGCGCCGAGCACGGACGGAGTGCCTCCGCCGAAGTAGACGGTATCGAATTTAAAATCGAAATCCTTTGTATATTCCGCACTTCTGACGTTCGTTTCTATTTCATCAATAACGCTTTCGGCATATTTTAACGCCGAATCCCCGTTATATCTTAACGAATAAAAGTCGCAGTACGGGCATTTCGACATACAGAACGGAACGTGAATATATAATCCCGCGCTCATCAGTTCTGATCATCGAGCTTGAGGATAGCCATAAACGCCTCCTGCGGGACCTCGACGGTACCGAACGAACGCATACGCTTTTTACCCTCTTTCTGTTTTTCGAGAAGCTTTTTCTTTCTCGTGATGTCACCGCCGTAGCACTTCGCCAAAACGTCCTTACGCATAGCCTTGATAGTCTCTCTCGCAATGACCTTTCCGCCTATCGCTATCTGTACGGGGATTTCGAACATCTGTCTAGGTATGTTATCCTTTAATTTTTCAGCTATCTTACGCGCTCTCGGGTACGCTTTGTCGGCGTGAATTATAAACGAAAGCGCGTCTATCATGTCGCCGTTTAACAAAACGTCGAGTTTGACTAGATTTGACCTTGCATAGCCCATAAGCTCATAGTCAAACGAAGCGTAGCCCTTTGTCCTCGACTTCAGCGAATCAAAGAAGTCATATATTATTTCGTTCAGCGGCAGTTCGTAGTGGATATCTACTCTGTCGGGGGTGATATAGTCCATATTCTTGAACACGCCCCTGCGCTCCTGGCACAAATCCATTATCGCGCCGACGTAATCGGGCGGGGAGAAGATGTGAGCGTTCGTCATCGGCTCCTCGGAATAATCGATAAGCGCGGGGTCGGGGTACTTCGTCGGGTTGTCTATTTCGAGAACCTGACCGTCCGTCATATGAATTTTATATATAACGCTCGGAACAGTCGAAACAAGGTCTAAGTCGTACTCTCTTTCGAGTCGTTCCTGTATTATTTCAAGATGAAGAAGTCCTAAGAATCCGCATCTGAAACCAAAGCCCAGCGCGCCGGACGTTTCCGGTTCGAACGACAGCGCCGCGTCGTTTAACTGCAATTTTTCAAGCGCGTCCTTTAACGCCTCGTAATCCGCGCCGTCGGCGGGGTAAATTCCGCAGAAAACCATGGGGTTGACTTTTCTGTAACCGGCTAAAGGCTCCGCAGCGGGATTCTCCGCAGTCGTGACGGTATCGCCGACTCTTGCCTCGCTTACCGTCTTTATCGAAGCCGTAATATATCCGACCTCGCCGGATTTCAGGCACTTTGCGCTCTCCAATGAAGTCGCTCTCATTCTGCCCGTTTCAACAACGGTGAATTCCGCTCCCGTTGCCATCATACGCATTGTATCGCCGGTTTTTATCATGCCGTCCATAACGCGGACATAAACTATAACGCCCTTATAATTATCGTATACGGAGTCGAATATCAGCGCGCGCAGCGGGGCGGAATCGTCGCCCTCGGGCGCAGGAATATCTGAAACTATATGCTCTAAAACCTGCGAAACGTTTTCGCCCGTCTTTGCCGAAACTCTCGGAGCCTCGGAACAGTCGAGACCTATAACGTCCTCAACCTCCTCGGCAACCCTGTCGGGGTCGGCGGCTGGCAGATCGATTTTATTGATAACGGGTACAAGCTCAAGATCATGGTCAAGCGCGAGATATGTATTCGCAATCGTCTGCGCCTCGATTCCCTGCGTTGCGTCGATTATCAGCACCGCGCCCTCGCATGCGGCGAGAGAACGCGAAACCTCATAGTTGAAGTCGACATGACCGGGAGTGTCTATTAAGTTTAATTCATACGTTTCGCCGTCGCTTGCCTTATAATTCAATGTAACGGCGTGGGCTTTTATCGTGATGCCCCTCTCGCGTTCGAGATCCATATCGTCCAGCAGCTGCTGCTGCATATCACGCTTGGCTACGGAATCGGTAAGTTCAAGAAGCCTGTCAGCAAGCGTCGATTTTCCGTGGTCGATATGCGCTATTATGGAAAAATTCCTGATGTTTGATTTCGTTTCTTTCATACGGTATTCCTTTTCACATTTCGTCTTTGTTATCAAGAGGTTTAAAGCCCTGACCGCGTATCTCAGTAGAATCTGTTATTATTATAAACGGTCTCGGGTCAACGCTTAAAACCATTTTTTTAACCTTTGCAACCTCGTTTGCATGAACGGCGGTCAACAGCATTTTTTTATTCTGCTTATCGTACGTATTCTCAACGTTTACGACTGTAACGCCGTGGTAAAAATTCGACCTCAGAACGTCGGCGACCTCGTCATACTTTTCGGTTATTATCATAAGAAGTTTATTTCTGTCGGTTCCGTACAGAACGAAGTCGAGCATCCGTCCGCTGACGAAGAAAACGATAACGGCGTACAGCATACTCTCAATACTCTTATAGACTACACCCGCCATGCATACGACGCACAAGTCCATTATCATAACGAGTCTGCCCATGGAGAGATGCGGAACTGCGGATTTTATGAGTTTGCCCAAAATATCCGTGCCTCCCGTCGTGGCTCCGCGGGAGAAAACTATACCTAGTCCGAGGCCGCACAGCGCTCCGCCGAACAGAGCGGCAAGGAGTCTGTCTCCGGTATAAATAAGATTATATTTAGAAATAACAATCTCCTGAATATCGATAATCACCGAAAGTATCAGAGTCGCGGTAAACGTTTTCATTATGAAATTCTTACCGTACTTTATAAACGAGGCGATAAACAGCGGTATATTGATTAAGAACAAAATAGTACCGATGGGCAGTACGGGGAAGATATAGTTTATAAGAATCGCAATACCCGTCGCTCCGCCCTGCGCTATGCTGTTGGGAGAATTGAATATATTAACAGCCGCGGCGTAGCAGAATCCGCCGACAACATAGCACAGCAGATCGAGCGCCACCGTTTTCGGCGGAAAATCGCGTTTTAAATCACCGATAAAATTGCTGCGTTCCTTTTTTTTCATAGATAATCCTTTCACCGATTCACATTTCGTAAATATATGAAAACAATTCTTTGAGCCTTATGAAATTCTTTGTTATATAAAGATATCCGAACAGCGTTTCGAGTCCCGTCGCCCTGTGATACTGAGCCTCGCTCGCATTTTTGGGAGTGTGCGAGGTGTGCGCGTTGCGTCCGCGTTTGAACACCGCAAGCTCCTTTTCGTCGAGAATATCGAGTATTTTTTCCGCAAGCTCGGACTGAAAAACCGCACTTACGTATTTTGTGGACTCCGGATGAATATTCGACGGCGAAACATCATTTCTGCATACGAGCATTTCCCTTACCATAAGCGAATAAACCGCGTCGCCGAAAAATGCGAGATTCAAAACCGGTATCTCCGAAATTTTCACGCTGTCGGGAATGCTTATCATATCCGCGTTCGAATTTATGTTATCAGGGTACATATTCGAACTCCATATCGTAAATATTTACGGTGTCGCCGTCCTGTATTCCGCGTGAGCGAAGGGAGGCAAGAATTCCGCTCGTCTCCAATACCTTCTGGAAATACTGCAACGATTCGTAGTCGTCGGGGTCGGTTTTATTGAGTATTTTTAAAAGCCATTCCGCCTCGACATAGTATGTGCCGTCAATAACGTTTATCTTATATCCGCCGGATTTTTTCTTTGCAAGCGTTTCCATCGGAACGCTCTCGGTCTCGTAACGTTTTATCGGCGGAAGAGTCGCAAGCATGGCAGCCGCCGCATTTATAAGTTCCTTTGTGCCCTCTAAAATCGGCGCGCATATCTCGAAATACTGAAGACCCTTATCCTCGATATATTTTCTGAAACTCTCCCTCTGTTCGTCCGTCGCCATGTCGATTTTATTGCCCGCGACTATCTGCGGACACTTAACGAGTTCGGGGTTAAATACCGCAAGCTCCTTATTTATCGTCTCAAAATCCTCAACGGGGTCTCTGCCCTCGCTTCCGGATACGTCTACTACGTGTATGAGCATACGGCATCTCTCAACGTGGCGTAAGAACTCATGTCCGAGTCCCGCGCCCTCGCCCGCGCCCTCAATAAGACCCGGGATGTCAGCCATGACAAAACTGCTCTCTGGACCCATCCTGACAACGCCGAGAACGGGTGTAAGAGTCGTGAAATGATAGTCGGCAATAATGGGTTTTGCCTCGCTGACAACGGAAATGAGCGTCGATTTTCCGACGTTGGGAAATCCTAAAAGTCCGATATCCGCAAGCAGTTTAAGTTCGAGAGTTACGTCCCATTCTTCGCCCGGAACACCGTCCTTTGCAAAACGCGGAGTCTGTCTGGTCGGAGTCGCGAAATGGCTGTTGCCCCATCCGCCCTTACCGCCCTTGGCGGCAACAAAGCGTTCGGAGTCTGACATATCCGCAAGCACGGCTCCGCTCTCCTCTTCTCTTATTATTGTGCCCTTAGGCACTTTAATTATTAAATCCTCGCCCTTTTTGCCGTTACGGTGACCGCCCTGTCCGGGCATACCGCTCTGCGCGGTGTACTTTCTCTTATAGCGGAAATCCGAGAGAGTCGACAAATTCGTATCAACTTCAAACACAACGTCTCCGCCCTTACCTCCGTCCCCGCCGTCGGGACCGCCTGAGGCTACGTATTTTTCACGGTGAAACGCGACGGCTCCGTTACCGCCGTTTCCCGCTTTGATTTTAATTTTAGCTTTATCTACAAACATATATTTTACCTCTGACAAACTTTTGCTTATATATATTACCATATAAATTTTAAATAATAAATAGCAAACAAAAATTTTTTATATATATATTTAAAAAAAAAGAAAATCCCGAAGTCCGAATCAAAAAACTGATTCGGACTTCGGGATTTTTGCAAACACTCTAAATTCCTGAAAGGAAAACAAGAAACCGAATTAAAAGAAATTAAACAGTTTCGTCCTCTTTTTTACCGAAAATACCGTTAATACCGAGAAATCTTAAAATAACCTCGATAATTCTGATGACTGAAAAAATCTTGAGTTTAGCCCAAGAGAGGTCTTTCCAGTTTATATTACCGTAATCCATTTTATCTTACTCCTTTATACATTATCGTTTGTATTTATTATAACGTCGGACGAAGATAAATTCAAGTCTTTTTTATCATTCTTTCTTTTTTTTGTTGATTATGCCATAGATTCTATGATAAAATATATAAAAATTATTCTGCGGAGTTTCATCTATGGAAAATACGTATACAATATCCGCTGTCAAGCCCGACGAAATAAAGGCTTCCGGCATTTTAAAAAGCGAAATCGAGAAGAGAAACGCAAAGTGTAAATATTCTTTTAAATTCATCTCGGACAAAAACGCCGGCAGGGATTCTTATAAAATATCAAAAAACAAAAACGAAATAGTTTTCACCGCATACGGCATACGCGGATTCATGTTCGCAATAGGTCATTTTTTAAGGAAAGTCAAAATTGCCGGCGGCGAAATCACGCTTACCGAAGACATTGACGGAGAGTATTCGCCCGTAAAAAAAATACGCGGACATCAGCTCGGCTACCGCGATACGCCGAACACATACGACGCATGGGATTACGATACGTATTTTAAATATTTTAAAGAATTGATGTTCTTCGGGTGCAACACAATGGAGCACACGCATTTTGAGGATAAAGAGGAGAATTACAATCCTCTTATGAAATACAAACAGGACGAATTTTTAAAGAACGCGTCATGCCTTGCCGACAAAATCGATATGGACGTATCCGTATGGTACCCTAACGATAATTCCGATGAGGACGAATATTATTCCTCGCGGGAGCATACGTTTGAAATCATGCCCCGCCTCGACGTTATTTTCCCGCCCGGCGGAGACCCCGGATGCTTTGACGGGGACGAATTCGTAAAACGAGCGGACATCCTCGGCGGTAAACTTAAAAAAATCCGTCCGAACGCCGAACTTTGGCCGAGCGCGCAGACTCCGGACACGGAAAACTGGAGCGAAAAATTCATTGACGAAATGAATAAACTGCCCGAAAATATAGACGGCGTTATAACAGGTCCCAACAGAGCGTTCGATCTCGACGTTTTGAGAAAAAAGCTCCCCGCGAAGTACCCGATACGCCTTTATCCCGACATCACGCACAACGTTCGGTGCGAATATCCCGTTCATGCTTTCAGAGACGACTGGCACTATGCGTTCGCGTCGACGTTAAGCCGTGAGTCCGTAAATCCGAGACCGCGGGAATATGCGTCGCTTCACAAGCTGACGTCGCCCTACGTAATAGGAAGCGTAAGCTATTCCGAGGGCGTCACCGACGACGTAAACAAATTCGTTTGGTCATATCTTGACTATTACGGAGAGGAGAATATCCGCGATATAATTCTCGACTACGCCCGTCTTTTTATATTCGAAGCGGATGAAAACAAAATTGCCGACGGTATTTTAAATCTCGAGTACAACTGGGAGGGTTCGCCCGATACGAACGCGGGAATCGAATATACATATCAGATTTTCTCGTCCGAATTAAATAAAAATCCCGCTCTTTTAAACAACTGGCGTTTTCTGATTCTTTTGTTCAGGGCAGAATGCGACCTTGTCGTAAGAAAGCGCATGATTTTTGAAAATTCGCTTATAAAAAAAGCAAAAGACAGTTTAAAATACGGCGATATAACACGCGCAAGGGAAATTTTAAATACCGATTACGATTCGGAATATAAAAATTTAAGAAGCGATGTTGATTCTCACGCTGAAATGCTGTTTGATATGATAGGACTTCAACTTGACGTTAAAAACTGCTTTGCCTCAAGCTGGGAGCGCGGAGCCGTTCTCGATACAATTGACAATCCCGTAACCGACAGACAGTATATTCTAAACCGCCTTGATTACGCCGAAAAGCTCCCCGACGGCGAACGAAACGGTTTTATTTCGGGGCTTCTTAACAGAAACAAAGTCGATAACGACGAATACTGCTTTTCTTTCGCTATGCACGGCTTTGACGTTCTCGGCGTAAGACAGAAACCCGATTTTTACATGGATTTTCAGGGCGACAATCCCGATAAAAACAACGGCACTATCCCTATGTGCATGCTCAAAGTTTACGACCACTATTACTTTGACTGCAAAGTCGGAGGACTCAATTCGGACAGTGATTATAAACTAATATTAAATATTAAACCGAGATACAGGGACGAAGTAAAGCATTTCAAAATAGAAATAAACGGACAGACGCTTTACGACGGCGAACAATACGGCGGAGAGAGAGACGAAAAGTACGACGAGAGATACTCCGCTCCGGGATTTGAAACTCATTCATATACAATCAAAAATTCAATGCTCATAAACGGGTGCGCCGATATAAGCATACACGAACCGAAAGTCGGAATCATGATATCCGAATTCAGAATTATCAAAAACAAGGAGACTGACAAATGAAGAAGAAAACAAAAGCTCTGTTTTCGCTCTCCGCGCTGACTGCGGCGGCGGCAGGCGGAGCCGTTGCGGCGGAGAAAATCCGCATAGCTTTAAAAGAGGATAAAAACAAACGCAAACTTTATGACCTCGCGGACTGTGCAATTAACGCAGTAACGGGCGGTCTTGCAGCCGTTCTGCCCGACGTCGACAGACCCGACTTAATAGATTACGAGAGTGAGAATTTCTATGCGGGCGACGAAAAATTCTTAACCTCCCCCGCCGACGGCGCGAAGTGGAGATTGGGATTTTCAAAAGAGAGTATTCTCCCCGCCGACGTTACGAATGATGAATTTTACATAGCCGGATACCTTGCGTTCCCGCCCCACAGAGCAGACGGCGTTCTCGACGATTTATTCGTAAGAGCAGTCGCGCTCGACGACTGTTCGGGCAGAGGAATAACCGTTTTCGCCGTCGTCGACTGCGTAGGTATTTCGAATCACGACATACGCGATATACGTTTTCTGCTCGAGGATTTTGCAAAGGAAAACAATATAAAATCTATTAATGTTTCGGCAACTCACTGTCATTCGGGACTCGACACGCTCGGAAT